>JBDTNP010000430.1:0-8402 GCA_039933695.1 Betaproteobacteria bacterium
CGCCGCGCCAGCTCTCCCCGTCGATGCCGACGATCGCCGCGGCGCGCGAGACCGCGATCGCGCCCAGCTCATAGAAGTCGCCCCCGATCGAAAGTATCGGCGCCCACGCGACCGGCAACGCGAAACCGAACAGCAAGGTCGACGCCACGCCGGGCGCCGGCGCTCGCGCGGCGCGAACCAGCAGCGGAACGCCGATCGCAATGCTCAGGACGAACGGAAAGAAAACCGTCAGCGCATACGCGAGATCGCTGCCGTGCGTGTCGAAGCCGGCGAGCTGCCCGGCATACGCCGATCCGACCTGCACATAGGGAAAGACGCGCTGCAGGAATCGCGCACCGTAGATCGGATCGATGTCCAGCCGCATCACCGTCGCGCCGCCGAGTTGCGCGCCCCAGGCGTGCATCAGCTCGTGCACCGGCACGTATAGCCACCAGCCGGCGGCGCACGCCACGAGCAGCAGCGGCAGCGCGCGCCCGCCTATGGCGTCGGTCGACCGCTGCAGTCCGGCGAATAGATCGGTGAACGGGGCGACGAACAGCCGCATCCGGGCGTTCCTTTGCAGCACGGGCAAGGGATCGATTGCAGCACGGCCTCGTGCGCGCGGCAACCCGCCTTCAATACGACTCGGGCCGCGTAGTATGCTGCCGATGCGCGTTCGATGCGCCACCGTCTCCTCCGCCCGCCATGATCGTCGTCTGCCTTTGCGCCGCCTGGTGCGATACCTGCACCGAGTTTCGCGTCGCGTTCGACCGCATCGCGGGCCAGCGTCCCGACATGCGCTTCGTCTGGCTCGACATCGAGGACGACAGCGACATCTGCGGCGACATCGACGTCGAGAATTTTCCAACGCTCGCCATCTATCGCGGCGATGCGCTGCTGCACTTCGGCGTATCGCTGCCGCAGGAAGGCACGGTGGCGAGGCTGATCGATGCGATGGCGGGTGCGGATGTCTCTGCCACGGCGCCTGAAGCCGTGCTCGAGCTGCCGCGGCGACTGGGGCAGCGGGGTTAGCGCGCGCTCAAGCCCCGCGGCGGCTACTGCGGCGAGCTACTTCCAGGCGCCGACGGCATGCCGCGCCGGCTCGTTCAGCGGCCGCGCGACCAGCCCACTTTGCGAGACGACGACCTGATATCGCGCGCCGTCGCTCATCGGGACGTAGACGGCGCTGCCGTAGAGCGCATCGGCCCACGGGACGTAACGCCGCCACGTCCGCAACAGCGTCCACACGTCGATGCGGTCTGGCGGATTCAGCGCATAGACGGTGCGCTGCTGGTCGCGCTCGCGCGCGATGTCGGAATAGCGCCCGCTGATGCGCTCGAGCCGGTACGCGGTGTCGAACCCGAGCAGATCGGCGAACGGCTTCCACTTCAGGACCCGCGCGTCGACCTGCCACTCGTCGCCCGAGAGGGCCAGCTCCTGCGTCTCGCCCGACGGGTAGGTGAGCAGCGCCGCATAGCGCGCGTCGCCGGCGCGCTTGAACTGGGCCTCGAGCGCGGGCTGCTCGTGCGTCAGCCGGTGATAGGTCAGCAGGTTGACGCCCAGCAGGCCGATGGCGACCGCGGCCAGGAACAGCACCAGCGCCGAGGTTCCGTGGATTGCGCAGGCGCCGAAGCGCCGGTGCCGCAGGCGCTTGACCGCCAGCAGCAGGAACAGCAATCCTGCGACCGCACAAACGCTGACCAGCGTACCCAGCAGCATGCTTACGCCCCACGCGGCGCGAAGCGCCGGTCAGTCCATCTTGCCGATATAGTCCTGCTTGCCGACTTCGATGCCGTTGTGACGCAGGATCGCATAGGCAGTCGTCGCGTGGAAAAAGAAGTTCGGCAGCGCATACTGCAGCAGGTAATTGACTCCGCTGAACTTGTGCGGTTCGCCGCGGACAGGCCGCATGATTTCGCGTCCTTCCGAGCCGTCGATCTCCCCCGCCTTCGTGGTGCGCAAAAATTCGATCGTGCGATCGATCCGCGCCATCAGCTCGGTCAAGGTCTTTTCGTTGTCCTCATACGACGGAGGCTCGGCGCCGGCCAGCCTGGCGGCGGTGCCGCGCGCGAAATCGCTGGCGATCTGGATCTGCTTGGCCAGCGGCAGCATATCCGGGTACAGGCGGGCATTGACCAGCACGGCCTCGTCGATCTTGCGGGCTTGCGCGTACGCGGCGGCCTTTTGCAGGACGCCTTTCAGATTGGTAAGCATCTTGACGAACACGGGCACGCTTGCCTGGTACATCGATAGGGTCATTGTCGTTCTCCGGTTTGCAGCGCTCACATTTGCACAAGTACTTGAGCTGTGAGGAGTTCCGCACCACGTGCGGTGCGGGCTACCCCTGCGACAGCCCCGCGAGACGTGGGCTGCGACGATCTCGCGAGAGGTTCGTGGTGACAGCCTGTGCCCAGCTCACCGAAGCTGCCATTCAACTCTGGGCCGACAGTAGGAGTTAGCCTCGCCAAGTATTTGTCGGGATAAATTTGGGGCGCAAAGCAATCACGTAGTAGAGGCGAAGTCTACCCTCCTTCGGCTACAAGGGAAGCCGGCGGCTGCCGCTTTGTTCGTTCTCGCCTCAGGTGACCGAAGGCTAGAGATGGCCGATGGCAGTGGCCGAGTGAGGGCGAGCAGTAATACCCGCCGTCTTCATTACTAACGATGCCTCGCAGCACGCAAGTCCGTCGGGCGCGCAAACCAGCCGCAGCGCGCGGCTATCGCCTCAGCCCGCGAGTCCCTCGAGGAATCTGGCGATGCTCATCCAGGTTTGAGTCGCTGAAACCGGTACGGTCAGCAACTGGTCGGCCAGGAGAGTCAGACCGCCATAGACGTATACGTGATGCGGCCGTCCCCGTGTTCGCCAGTCGTAGACCATGGCTACGACGATCAGCAGATCGGCGATTAAACCCGGTGGCACCGCAACGAACACCGGCGGCGGTCCTTGCGCCCCCGGCGGGGCGAAGAGGGTCAGCACTACGCGCCCGATGGCTGGATGCATAAACCCCGCCATGATGAGGTACATCAGCCGCTTGTGCGTTTCCGGTCGTCGCACGTTGGCGATCGCCAGGGAAAAGAATCCTATCAACACCGGTAAAGCGCAAAGCGCCACGGCAGCGAATCGGCGTCCCGCATCTCCATACCCGTGCGCGTCGGCCAGGCGCATGACGGTTATCTGCGCGACGAGGATCGAACACATCATGACGCTGAACAGGGCTATTCCCGCCAGGCCCCACGCGCGGTGGGTGGGCGTGTGCCCCGATGCGATCCATGCGGTTTGTATTAAATAGAACAGTGTCCAGCTGAAGAGCAGCGCACCATGAATGTGAAGGATCGGCGGCCCATGGAAAGTACCGCTGGCGACGCGGCCCCAATAGGTTGGCGTGAAGCCGCCGAATGCCACCAGCACGAAGACGCCGGCCATCCACAAATAGAAATGGCGCTCGCTGGAGCGCGGGACAGAGTTGCTGGCGACTGTCGACTGCAATGTGCCACGTGCTTCCACGGCGCGCTCCCACTGTGGGGTGTCTTTTGCTGCATTGTCCCCGAAATCGAGCTATAGGCACGCGCGGTTGCATTTCAAATCGCACCTCTGCGCCGACTGCCTCCAAAAGTCCTCGGGTTAGGGACCGGAATTGTAGCAGCGCCGGGTGCCGCCGAACGAGCGCCGGGGATGGCGGCTTTTCATTGCGCCCGCCACCGCCCATAATGCTCTTGCGCCGTCATTGAAGGAGATCCCGATGCACGCGCAGGGTGAGTCGAAATGGCGCCTGCACGGCGTTAGAGTCGTGCATGCGGATGAACTCGACGTGAATACGCCGCAGACGCCGGGCATGAATCGCGCCGCGGCGATCACGGCGGCGCGCGCGGGCGCCGAGAAACTTTGGGCAGGCACCGTCGTCATCCACCCCAAAGCCAAGACCGGCGCGCATCATCACGGCCCGGTCGAAAGCGTCATCTACGTGGTCAGTGGCAAGGCCCGCATGAAGTGGGGTGACCGGCTCGAGTTCACCGCCGAGGCCGGGCCGGGCGACTTCATCTACGTGCCGCCCTACGTGCCACACCAGGAGATCAACGCCAGCGACGATGCGCCGCTGTCGTGCGTACTGGTGCGCAGCGGCCAGGTGCCCGTAGTCGTCAATCTCGACATTCCCGCGGTCGAGCCGAATCCGGAGCAGGTGCATTGGGTAGATAACATTCACCCGGCGCCGAAGAGCTGATACCGGAGGGCACATGACCGAGTTTTATCCCCGGGCGAGCCGGACGCTGCAGGACAGGTTCGACACGCGGCGGCTGGCCGACCGGATCGAGCAACGCCTGCTGGCGGATCACGTCGGCGAGTCGGACCGCGCGTTCATCGAGGCGGCCGACATGTTCTTCCTCGCGACCGTCGACGAAAGCGGCCAGCCGAGCTGCTCGTACAAGGGTGGCGCGCCGGGATTTGTTCGCGTCGTCGACCCGCGCACGCTGGCGTTTCCCAATTACGACGGCAATGGCATGTTCCTGTCGATGGGCAACATCGCGCAAAGCCGCAAGGTCGGCATGCTGTTCATCGACTTCGAGCGCCCGCGGCGGATGCGGCTGTCGGGTGAAGCGAGGATTTCAGAAAACGATCCGCTGCTGGCCGACTATCGCGAGGCGCAGTTCATCGTGCGCGTTGCGGTAACACAGGTGTTCCCGAATTGCCCGCGCTACATTCACCAGTACAAGCTGGTCGAACGCTCGACCTACGTGCCGAAGGCGGGCAGCGCGACGCCGATCCCGAACTGGAAAAAGAGCGACTGGGCCTGCGACGTGCTGCCGGAAAAGGACCCGGCGCGCGGCTAGCCCGGAGTTTGTCCGACGTCGGGCCGAGAGCCGCTTAGCGGACCTCGAGGCCGTGCTTCTTGTGCCAGTCGACGATCGATTCGTTCGGGTATTCGCGGAAATGCTTGTGGCCGCGACCCTTCGGCACGTCCGACCAGGGCGCCGCGAAGTCGAGCATGATCGATACGTCATCGGGCGGCTTCGGAAGCGGCGTGTCGATCGCCGACGCGAACGGATAGACCCATTCGGCCCAGCGCGGGTCCCAGACCCAGAGCGCGCTCGCGCATTTGGCGCAGAAGTGGCGCCGCGCCTTCGACAACGTCGGCTTCTTTGCGCTGCCTTCCTTGATGCTCGCACGGTAGACCGCGACGTTCCTGGCCCCCCGCAACTTCAAGGTCTTGGTGTCGCCCATGATATTGATTGCGTAGCCGCCGCCACCGGCGGTCTTGCGGCAAATCGAGCAATAGCAGCGCATGTACGGCTGCGGCGTGTGCGAGTCGACGCTGAACGTGACGGCGCCGCAGTGACAGGACCCTTTGAGCTTCATCGTCGTCTCCGTTGGATCGGCGATTCGATCATAGCGCGGACGGGTGGAGTTGCCCATACGCGTTGAGGCCCGCTCACTTGTGTCGTGGGTCCAATGCGTCGCGCAGTCCGTCGCCCAGCAGGTTGAACGACAGCACCAGCAGGAAGATCGACAGTCCGGGCCAGATCGCCATCCACGGCGCATTGTCGATGTAGTTCTTTGCCGTGTTGAGCATGCTGCCCCAGGACGGGGCGGGCGGTTGCTGGCCCAGGCCGAGGAACGACAGGCTCGCCTCGGCGATCACCGCGGCGGCAATCGCGAGCGTCGACTGGACGATCAACGGCGCGACCACATTGGGCATGATGTGGCGCAGCGCGATGCGCAGGTGCGAATTGCCGATCGCGCGCGCGGCCTCGACGTAGTCCTCGACCTTGACCGAAAGCACCTGAGCGCGGGTCAGCCGGATGAGCACCGGCGTCGCCGAAATGCCGATCGCGATCATCGCGTTGGTGAGGCTGGGTCCGAGAAACGCCGCCAGTGCGATCGCGAGGATCAGGAACGGGCAGGCGAGCATCGCGTCGGTGATGCGGGAGATCAACGCGTCGATCCATCCGCCGGCATAGCCGGCGAGGAGCCCGATCGGCACTCCGAGCGAAAGCGCGATGCCCACCGACACGATCCCCGCCAGCAGCGAGGCGCGCGCGCCCCAGATGACCCGCGACGCGACGTCGCGGCCGATCTCGTCGGTGCCGAAAATGTACATCGCGCTCGGCGCCTTGCGCACAGCGCTCCAACTCGCCTGCAGCGGGTCGTGCGGCGCGATCCAGGGCGCGAACAGGGCGAGCAGGACGAAAAACACGACGACGGCCAGCCCGACCAGCGCACCGCGGCGGCGCATGAAGCGCCGCAGCACGCGCTGGCCCGGCGTCAGCTCGCGGTAGATCGGAAGGTCGGCGGCGATCGTGGCCATTGTCGTCGCAGCGCGAGTCAGCCGCGCAAGCGCGGATTGACCGCGAAATAGGCCAGGTCGGCGAGAAGATTCAGCACGATGTACGCTGTCGCGGTGAACAATACGACTCCCTGCACGACCGCGTAGTCGCGATTGAACACCGCGTCGACGATCAGCTTGCCGAAGCCCGGGATCGTGAAGACCTGCTCGGTGAGAACGGCGCCGGAAAGCAGCGTGCCGAACTCCAGCGCGCCCAGCGTGATGACCGGAATCAGAGCGTTGCGCAGCGCGTGCTTCAGCACAACGACGCGCTCCTCGAGCCCCTTGGCGCGCGCGGTACGCACGTAATCGGAATTGAGCACCTGCAGCATCGCGCTTCGCGTGTGGCGCATCAGCACCGCCGCGATCGCGTTGCCCAGGACGAACGCCGGCATGATCATCGACGCCAGGTTCGCCCTCAGATCCTCGAACGGACTGACGTAGCCCGAAGCCGGGAGCCACCCCAGCGTGACCGAGAAAAGCAGGATCAACATGATGCCCAGCCAGAAGTTCGGCGTTGACAGCCCCCATAGCGCGAAAATATTGGCCGCGTAATCCCAGACCGTGTCTCGCGCCACGGCGGCTACGATGCCGGCGGTGATCCCGATCGATAGCGCTATGACGATCGCCAGCGCGGCAAGCTCCAGTGTGACCGGGAGCTTTTCGAAAATCAGGTCGCGCACCGGCTTCTGGATGCGCACCGATTCGCCGAGATCGCCCCTGAGCACGTTGCCGGCCCAGTACAGATAGCGGACCGGCAACGGCTTATCCAGATGGAGCCGCTCGTGCAGGTGGGCGATCACCGACGGATCGCGGTCCTCGCCGGCGAGGATCAGCGCCGGATCGCCGGGCAGCAGTTGCTGCAGGCCAAAGATCAGGACCGAGACGAAGAACAGCGTCGGGACCAGCGTGGCCAGGCGTTGGACGAGAAAATTGAGCACGTTGCTACGCGATCAGCGCGAGGGCTGGCCTGTTAACTGCAGTTTCCGCCGGCTGCCCGTTGTGAGCAGGCCGCGATCAGTTCACGCGCAATCCCTGGACGCGCACCAGGCCGTCGGGAATCATGCGCAGGCCGGAAAGCTTCGCCGTATGCGCCCACAGCCAGTGGCGATGGAACAAGTAGACGATCGGGCGGTCCTTGAGCACGATCGCGGCGATCTGTTCGAAGACCTTCTTGCGTTCCACCGGATCGAGCGTTGTGCGCGACCGGTTCAGCAATTCGTCGACCTCGGGCTTGCAATAGCCGGCGTAGTTCAGCGGCTGCTTGCACGCGTCGAAGCTGAACAGGTTGCCGTCCGGGTCGGCGCGGCCGCTCCAGGCCAGCACGTAGGCTTCGAACTGCCCCTTGTCGGCCATGTTGAGCGACGTGGCGAATTCGGTCGCCTGGAGCTTCACGTCGAATCCGGCTTCCTTGACCATGGCCTGGATGACTTGCGCGATCTTCTGCGCATCGGACGTAGTCGCCGTCACCAGCGTGAAGCTCGGATTCGTCACCCCGGCCTCGCGCAGCAGCTCCTTGGCGCGCGCGACATTGCGCTTCGGAATCGGGACGTTTTTCGCGTAGTAGGCATTGCTCGGGGCGACCCACTGATTGCCGACGTCGGCTTCGCCGTCCATTGCGACTTGCACGATGCCGTCCCGGTCGAGCGCGAGTTCGAACGCCTCGCGAACTTTCGCATCGCCGCCCAACGGATTCTTTTGCGCCAGATCGCTTTTGCCGACGTTGATCGTAATGCCCTGGTAGCCGATTTCGGTGATCTTGGCGACCTTGAAGCGGCTGTCCGTTTTGAGCTGCGGCACGTCGGAGGCCTGCATGCGCTCGATGAAGTCGAGCTGGCCCGAGCGCAGGTTGGCGAGGCGCACCGTCGCGTCGGGGATCGGCGTGTAGATGATGCGGTCGAAGTGGATCTCGCCCTTGTTCCAGTAGTTCGGATAGCGCTCGACGACGATACGGTCCTGCGCGACGCGTTCGACGAAGCGGAACGGGCCCGAGCAGACCGGCTTGCTGCCGAACTTGTCGCCTTCCGCCTGCGCGGCCTTGGGCGACACCATCATGCCGGCGCGGTCGGCCAGCGCGGCGAGCAGCGGCGCAAACGGCGCGGAGAG
>JBDTNP010000431.1:0-4953 GCA_039933695.1 Betaproteobacteria bacterium
GACCCATGGGATATTGCCGAACAGGTAACCGGCGTATACCAGCGAGGCGACCCAGATGGCGGCGCCGACCACGTTGTATGACAGGAATCGGCGGTAAGTCATCGCGCCGACGCCGGCAAGAAATGGTGCAAACGTCCGCACTATAGGAACGAAGCGGCAGATGATGATCGTGAATCCGCCGTATTTTTCGTAGAAGCGGTGCGTGCGCTCCAGGTATTCGGGCTTGAGCCAGCGCGCGAGCCGGCTTTCCGGCGGCAGATTGAACACCTTCGGGCCGAGGAAGTGTCCGACGGCGTAATTGACCGAATCGCCTGCCACCGCCGCGCCAAAGAGCACGATCGCGAGCAGGTGCACATCGATGCCGCTTGCCGCGGCGACGGTCCCGGCCAGGAAAAGCAGCGAGTCTCCGGGGAGCAGCGGAAAGACGACCAGGCCGGTTTCGGCGAAAATCACCAGGAACAGCGCGACGAACAGCACCCACGAGTGCTGCGCCGCAAGCTCGGCCAGCGTTCGGTCGAGCGCCAGCAGCGAGTACAGTAGCGTGGTCAGCATCGCGCCTGTCCGGCGGCGACTGCCGGCCTGTCAGGGCAGGATCTTCTCGGCACCCGCCGGACCGCTTTTCTTGTCCGGCTTGACCAGATCCTCGCGCGACACCCCCAGCCACATCACCAGCGAGGCCATCACCAGCGCCGACGAGTAGATGCCGAAGCAGATGCCGATGGCGAGCGCCAACGCGAAGTGATGCAGCGTCTCGCCACCGAAGAAGAAGATCGACAGAACCATCATCAGCGTACAGCCGTGGGTGATGATCGTCCGCGAGAGCGTGCTGGTAATTGCGCTGTTGATGACCTGCGGCACGCTGGCCTTGCGCATCTTGCGGAAGTTTTCGCGGATCCGGTCGGCGATCACGACCGATTCGTTGACCGAATAGCCGAGTACCGCCAGCACCGCCGCCAGCACCGGCAGCGAGAACTCCCATTGAAACAGCGCAAAAAAGCCGAGGATGATGATCACGTCGTGCAGATTCGCGATGATCGCCGAGACCGCGAAGCGCCATTCGAAGCGCAGCGCGAGGTAGGCGACGATGCCGAAGCTCACCAGCAACAGCGCCAGCGCGCCGTTCTCGTAGAGCTCCTTGCCGACCTGCGGTCCGACGAATTCGACGCGCTGCTGGCTGACGGTGGCGTCGTCCGCCCGCAGCGCCGCCATCACCCGCTCGGAGAGCTGGGCGGTCGACACGCCTTCCTTCAGCGGCAGCCGGATCAAGGCGCTGTTGGAGCTGCCGAAGCTCTGCACGGCGAACTCGCCGAGGCTCATCTTGTCGATGGCCGCACGGACGCGGGTGAGGTCTGCGGCGTGTGGATAGGATATCTCGATGACGGTCCCGCCGCGAAAATCCACGCCGAGGTTGAGGCCGCGGGTCGCCAGGAAGAAGACTGCCAGCAGGAAGGTGACCAACGAAATCACGTTGAACACCAACGCGTGCTTCATGAACGGGATGTCGTGCTTGATCCTGAAGAATTCCATCTTCGCTCTCTACGATTTCCTATTGGGCCCCGGCCTTCGCCGGGGCGGCAGCGTGAGCACAGTACGCGCTCACGTTGCCGGCTTCCAGATCTGGCCGATCGAGATTTTTTCGAGCTTCTTGCGGCCGCCGTAGACCAGCGCGACCAGTCCGCGCGAAACGAAAACCGCGCTGAACATCGACGTCATGATCCCCAGGCAATGCACGACCGCGAAGCCGCGCACCGGACCGCTGCCGAAAATAAGCAGCGCCAGGCCGGCGATCAGCGTCGTTACGTTCGAGTCGAGAATCGTGTTCCAGGCGCGCTCGTAGCCCGCCTGGATCGCCGCGTGCGGCGTGTCGCCCCATCGCAGCTCTTCGCGTATGCGCTCGTTGATCAGGACGTTGGCGTCGATCGCCATGCCGAGCGTCAGCGCCACGGCGGCGATGCCCGGCAAGGTCAGCGTCGCCTGGAGCATCGACAGGATCGCGATCAGCAGCAGCAGGTTCACCGCCAGCGAGATCGTCGATATGATCCCCATCAGCATGTAGTACGAGCAGATGAAAACCGCGAGGACGACGAAGCCGTACAGCACCGAATCGAAGCCCTTTTCGATGTTGTCCTTGCCGAGCGACGGGCCGACGGTGCGCTCCTCGACGATCTCCATCGGAGCTGCGAGCGCCCCCGCGCGCATCAGCAGCGCGATGTCGTTGGCTTCGCGCGTGTTCATCCGGCCGCTGATCTGAACGCGTCCGCCGCCGATTTCCTCGCGGATCACCGGCGCGGTGATGACTTCGGCTTTGCCCTTTTCGACCAGCAGGATCGCCATCCGCTTGTTGACGTTCTCGCGCGTGACCTCCTTGAAGATGCGCGCTCCAGCGGCGTCGAGATTCACGTGCACCGCCGGCTCGTTGTTTCGTCCATCGAAGCCCGGCTGCGCGTCGCTGATGCGATCGCCGGTCAGCACGACCTGCCGCTTGACCAGGATCGGCGCACCGCTGGGCTCGGTGAGCTTGTCGTCGCCCAGCGGAACCTGGCCCGAAAGCGCCATCTGCTGCGCGGTCGGGTCGTCGTCGACCATGCGAATTTCCAGCGACGCGGTGCGGCCGATGATGTCCTTGGCACGGGTCGTGTCCTGCACGCCCGGCAGCTGCACGACGACCCGGTCGGCGCCCTGCTGCTGGACGATAGGCTCGGCGACGCCGAGCTCATTCACCCGGTTGCGCAGGATCGTGATGTTCTGCTGGACCGCGCCTTCCTGGATGCGCTTCTGCGCCTCGGGCTTCAGGCCGGCGACCAGCTTGAAGTCGCTGCCGCCGTCGACGTTGTTGAGCTGCAGGTCGGGAAAAGAGGCGGAAATCTCGTTGTAGGCCTTGTTGCGCTCCCCGCCGTCGCGGAAGCGCACGGCGACGTTCTGGCCCTCACGCGCGATGCCCGAATAAAGCACCTTCTTCTCGCGCAGCAGCGATCGGATGTCGGTCAGATAGCGATCGGCCGCCTTGTCGAGCGCCGCCTTCATGTCGACCTGCAGCAGGAAGTGGACGCCGCCGCGCAGGTCGAGACCGAGATACATCGGCAGCGCCCCTATCGATGCCAGCCAGCGCGGTGACGTCGACAGCAGGTTCAGCGCGACGATGTAGTTGTCGCCGAATTTCTGCTGCAGCACGTCCCTGGCCTTCAGTTGCGTATCGGGGTCGGGCAGGCGGACCTTGACGCCGTTGCTGTCCAGCAGCGCACCATTGAAGGGGACATCGGCCGCCTTCAGCGCATCCTCGACCGTCTGCAGCGTGCCGGCATCGATCTTGACGCTGGCCTTGCTGGTCGAGACCTGAACCGCAGGAACCTCGGGAAAGAAGTTCGGCAGCGTGTAGAAGATCCCGACGACCAGGGCAATGCCGATCAGGATGTATTTCCAGGCGGGATAGCGATTCATTGGGGGTCCGGCGAAAAGGCGGCGCGTATCGCGAGAGGCGCCGCTCGCGCTCGTCGCGGGCGGCGACCAGTCCGCGGGTCTACAGGTTCTTGATCGTGCCCTTGGGCAACATCAGCGAAATCGCGCTGCGTTGCACGGTAATCGTCACATTCGGCGCGATATCGACTTCGGCATACCCTTCGGAGATCTTCGATATCTTGCCGACCACGCCGCCGGCAGTGACGACCTCGTCGCCTTTCTGCAGCGCCTCGAGCATCGCCTTGGTTTCCTTGGCGCGCTTTTGCTGCGGCCGAATCAGCAGGAAGTAGAAAACGACGAAGATGGCGACCATCGGCAGGAAGGCCATCAGGTCGCCGCCGAACGGACCTCCGGTCGACTGGGCATAGGCGGGGCTGATCAACACGATTGCTCTCTCCTCGCATCGGAATTCGCCTGGCTACCTGGTACTTCAGGCCAGTCGGCGGACTCGCATTAGGACTGCTGATTTAACCGGTAATTCTACCATGCTCGACGCGGCTGTCCGGACCCGGCAAGCGCTTGGGACCGTGTCCGGGGATTCCCGACGCGGCAGGGCTTTTCAGGCGTCCGCCGCCTCGGCTTGCGCGCGGTCTCTCCGGAAGGCGGCCGCGTAAGCCGGCAGTGCGTCGTCGCGGATCGCCTGCCTCAATTCGGCGGCGAGCGTCAGATAGTAATGCAGGTTGTGGATCGTGTTGAGGCGCGCCCCGAGGATTTCGTTGGCTCGCTGCAGATGATGAAGGTAGGCTCGGCTGAAATTGCGGCACGTGTAGCAGTCGCAGCCCTGATCGAGCGGGGTCGTGTCGGTGCGGTGGCGGGCATTGCGTATCTTGACGTCGCCGTGACGCGTGTATAGCCAGCCGTTGCGGGCATTGCGCGTCGGCAGCACGCAATCGAACATGTCGACGCCGTAGCCGACCGCCTCGACGATGTCTTCCGGCGTGCCGACGCCCATCAGGTAGCGTGGCTTGTCGTCCGGCAGCCGCGGCACGATGTGGGCCTCGATGCGGCGCATCGCTTCCTTCGGCTCGCCGACCGAAAGGCCGCCGATCGCATAGCCGTCGAAACCGGTCGCAGTCAGTCCCGCCAGCGATTTGTCGCGAAGGTCCTCGTACATGCCCCCCTGCACGATGCCGAACAGCGCGTTGGAACTGCCCGCGTGCGCGGCCTTCGACCGCGCCGCCCAGCGCAGCGACATCTGCATCGACGCCGCCGCTTCGTCGCGGCTCGCCGGGAAAGGCGTGCACTCGTCGAACACCATCGCGATGTCGGAATTGAGCGCGCGCTGCACCCCGATCGAGATTTCCGGCGTCAGGAACAGCCGGTCGCCGTCGACAGGCGAGGCGAACGCCACGCCTTCCTCGCTGACCTTGCGCAGCGGCCCGAGGCTGAATACCTGGAAGCCTCCCGAGTCGGTCAGCAACGGGCGGTCCCAGCCCATGAAGCGGTTGAGGCCGCCGTGCGCGGCGATCACCTCGATGCCGGGACGCAGCCAGAGGT
>JBDTNP010000432.1:0-1966 GCA_039933695.1 Betaproteobacteria bacterium
ACGGCGATCAATTCGAACGGCAGCGGCGCCCGGTCGCGCAAGCTGAGCAGAATGTCGAGCATGCCGTAACTGTCCTTGCCTCCGGACAGGCACACCATGACGCGGTCGCCACGGCCGATCATCGAAAAATCGCCGATCGCCTGGCCGACCAGCCGGCGCAGGCGCTTCTTGAGCTTGTTGGCCTCGAACGCCTGGCGCGCGCTCGACGCAGCCGCTGGCACCGGCGAGGCGTTGCGATCCGGCGCGGCCGGCGGGGGGCTGCCGGTCGACGGCGCCGGCAAAGCGGTCGAGTCGGTCATCGCACCATCGGGAATCATTGCACCAACGTAGCGCGAGTCGCGCCGGAACGCAACCCGCTCTACAATGCAGGCCTTTCAAGCCAGGCCGAATCGGCCACATCGTCTTGGGGAGGAGAACGCGATGGCAATGCAGACCCTACTGGTGGCGAATCCGAAGGGCGGCAGCGGCAAGACGACGCTCGCCACCAACATCGCCGGCTGGCTCGCGGCGAAAAAGCAGCGGGTCGTGCTGGCCGACTTCGATCCGCTGCGTTCGGCGACCGAGTGGCTCGCCCGCCGTCCGCCGCTGTTTCCGGCGATCGGCGGCTGGACGCCTGACTCCGGCAGGGACGAGCTGAAAGAAAACCATCCGCACTGGCTGGTGCTCGACACGCCGGCCGGCCTGCACGGCGAAGCGCTGCGCGACGCGATGCGCCGCGCCGACATACTGCTGGTGCCGGTGTCGCCCAGCGCGTTCGACACCGCCGCGACCCAGCACTTCCTCGATCAGATCGGCGAGTACAAGGCGATCAAAAAAGGCGATATCGCGGTGGGACTGGTGGCGATGCGCGTCGACCCGCGCACGAACAGCGCGGCCGAGCTCGAGGAATTCCTGAAATCGTTCGACTTCCCGCTGGTCGCCCACCTGCGCGCCACCCAGGTTTATGTGCACTGCGCGCGCGACGGATTGACGATCGCCGACCTGCCGCACTCGCGCGCCGAGCAGGATCTCGAGCAGTGGCGACCGTTGACGCGCTGGATCGCGCGCGCAGCGAAAAACGCCTAGCCGCCGTTCGAAATTTGGGCCGGTTGCACGTCGAGCAGCGCCATCATGCAGTTGTCCTCATGTTCGAGGATATGGCAGTGGAACATCCGCTTTCCGGGAAGCATCTGGCGCACCTTGATCGTCGCCGTGTGCTGCGAAGGGATGAGAACGGTGTCGATCCACGCAAGGTAGGGGGCGGGTGTCAGAACCGTGCCGATCTGCCGCGATACCAACTGAAACTGCGTGCCGTGGATGTGGAAGGGGTGCGCCATCGCCGTGTTGTTGACGATCTCCCATAACTCGATGCGGCCGACCGTTGTGACGAGGTCGACTCGCTCGGGATCGAACACCCGCCCGTTGATCAGGAACGTGACCGTCGCGCCGCTGCGCGTGCACAGCCCCGTGACTTCGCTGAGCTCGACGCGCTGGCTGGTGCTGGCCACGCCGAGATCGGCGATCGGTCGCAATGAGGAAGGGATGACCAGCGGCGCGGCGCCAGAGTCGGCGCTGGTTGCCAGTGTCAGCAGGTCGACGTCGCCGTAGCTGCCCAATCCCAGGTAGTCGGCTTCGTATTGCAATGCCTGCAGCCTGTAGCGCGCGTTAGGCGCTGCGTTGACGGTTACCACGATCTCGACGCGCTGTGCCGGCGCGACCAGGATTTCCGTCAGGCCGGCGATCGGGGCTCCAAGAAGACCGCCGTCGGTCCCGACAAGCGTCAGCGTGTGTCCCTCCAAGGCGAGACGAAAGTGGCGGGAGGCGGTCGCGTTGAGGATACGCCATCGCTGCGTTGCGCCGGGTCCAACCGTGTGGACCGGAAGGCGCCCACCGTTGACCAGCAACAGTTCGTTCTGGCGACCGACCGTCCAGTCGATGGCGTTGTCGGCTGAAATCTCTGCGTTGGAATCCAGACGCACGCCAGTAA
>JBDTNP010000433.1:0-2051 GCA_039933695.1 Betaproteobacteria bacterium
GATTTCTCCGTATGTCATCGAAGCGATCGGCGCGCGCGCCGCTCGCCGCTATTTCCTCAGCGGCGAGCGCTTCACTGCCGCCGAAGCATTCCGGCTCGGATTGCTGCACGAGCTGGCGCCGCTTCCCGAGGTGGACGGCCTGATCAATGAGATCCTCGGCGCCTTGGTCACCGTGGGACCGGCGGCGCAGCGCGAGTGCAAGGCGCTGATCCGCGCGGTCGCGCACCGGCCCGCCGATGCTTCGATGATCGCCGATACCGCGCGTCGCATCGCGCGCGTGCGCGTCTCTCCCGAGGCCAGGGAAGGGGTAGCCGCGTTCCTCGGCAAGCGCAAAGCGTCGTGGGTGCCGCGGGGCGAATAGTCCGGTCCGATGGATCACTTCGACACCTGGCAATTGATTGCGCTGGCCGCGGCGCTCGGCTGGGCGAGCGGTATTCGGCTGTATGCAGTGCTGTTCATCACCGGCGCGGTCGGCTTCGCCGGATGGTACGAGCTGCCCGAGCATCTGCGCATTCTTTCGCATCCGATGGTGCTCGCCGCTTCCGGATTCATGGTGGTCGTCGAGTTCTTCGCCGACAAGGTTCCCGGCTTCGACTCGGTGTGGGACGTGGTGCACACGTTCGTCCGCATTCCCGCCGGGGCGGCGCTGGCCGCCAGCGTGTTCGGCGATTCGCCGCCGGCATGGACGCTGACCGCGGCGATACTCGGCGGGACGCTGGCTGCGGGCAGCCACTTCACCAAGTCCGGCGCGCGCATGGTCATCAACACGTCGCCCGAGCCGTTCTCGAACTGGGCCGCGTCGTTTGGCGAAGACATGCTGGTCGGCGTATTGATCTACCTGGCACTCGCGTATCCGATCGCGTTTTTCCTCGTGCTGGCACTGCTGATCGCATTGACGATCTGGATGCTGCCGAAGCTGGTGCGTTCGCTCCGGGCAATGATCGAAAGGATTCAGCGTTGGTTCGGCGCGGCCCCGGGCCGCCCCGACGCCTGAAGCGCCGCGGTGGCCGGTCAGCCGATGTTCACCAAGATACTGATCGCCAACCGCGGCGAGATCGCCTGCCGGGTGGCGCGCACGGCGCGGCGCATGGGCGTGCGCACCGTTGCCGTCTACTCCGACGCCGACGCCGGCGCGCTGCATGTCGAGGCTTGCGACCAGGCCTACCGTCTCGGGCCACCGCCGCCGCGAGACAGTTACCTCTGCGGCGACAAGATCATCGCGATCGCCCGGCAAGCCGGCGCGCAGGCGATTCATCCAGGCTACGGATTTCTTTCCGAGAACGCGGAGTTCGCCGCCGCCGTCGCCGCGGCGGGGATCGTTTTTATCGGCCCCCCGCCGGCGGCGATCCGGGCTATGGGCTCGAAGGCCGAGTCCAAGACGATCATGGGGCGCGCCGGCGTCGCGCTGGTTCCCGGCTATCACGGCGTCGACCAGGACGATGCGCTGCTGCAACGAGAAGCCGACGCGATCGGCTACCCGGTGCTGATCAAGGCGTCGGCCGGCGGCGGCGGCAAAGGCATGCGCGTCGTCGAGCGATCCGAGGACTTCGTCGCGGCGCTCGGCTCGGCGCGGCGCGAGGCCAACGCGAGCTTCGGCGACCAAACGGTGCTGCTGGAGAAGTATCTGCTCGAGCCGAGGCATATCGAAATGCAGGTCTTCGCCGACACGCACGGCGAATGCATCCATCTGTTCGAGCGCGACTGCTCGGTGCAGCGGCGTCATCAGAAAGTCGTCGAGGAGGCGCCGGCGCCGGGGATGAGCGCGGCGCGCCGAGCCGAAATGGGCGCCGCGGCGGTTGCGGCGGCCAAGGCGATCGGATACGTCGGGGCCGGAACCGTCGAGTTCATTGTCGAGACCGCCGGCGCCGGCGAATTCTATTTCATGGAAATGAACACGCGGCTGCAGGTCGAGCATCCGGTCACCGAAATGATTACCGGCCTCGACCTGGTCGAATGGCAATTGCGCGTCGCCGCCGGCGAGCGCCTGCCGCGCCGGCAGGACGAGGTCGCGATTGCCGGCCACGCGATCGAGGCGCGAATCTACGCCGAGG
>JBDTNP010000434.1:0-11695 GCA_039933695.1 Betaproteobacteria bacterium
TGTCGTACGTCCAGTTCGATACTCTTCAGCCCGTCGTAGTGATTGTTGGCAGCATGCTGGCAGCCGTTGGCGTGATAGGGATGTTGCTGGTTCCCTGGTTGACCCACAAGGTGGGCAGTCTCAACGCGGTGACCGTTTTCATAGCGCTGCTGGTTTGGGGATGGCTGTGGGGTATATGGGGATTGCTCCTGGGTGTGCCTATCATGATGGCCGTCAAGGCAGTTTGTGATCGCGTCGAGGATTTGCAGCCGTTCAGCGCCTTTCTCGGGCACTCGCCGACAAAATTGCCGCCCGACGATTCGCAGGTTGCCAGCGATTGATCGTCCTCGGGCCGGATCATCTTCTGGCCCCCGCAAGCAATGCGAGGATGTAGTCGAGGGCATGTAGGCCCGAAGGGAGCGCCGCTCAAAAGGGGCAACCGCCGAAGGGTCGGCGGCCGCGGCTTGATCGGCCCCTCTCCCGCTATGTGCGCTGTCTGACAAAATGCGGTAGGATAGCGACCCCCTGGCCAATCTTCGTAGCCCGACTGTCTCGCGGGCTGCCGGAACGAGTATGGCCCATCCTGACGAGATTGACGTCTCGGCGCCGCTCGAATCAATTCTGTGCACCACTGAATTGACTCGGCGCCCGTCGCGCGCCCCAGACTATGAGACCGAGAACCGCGCGCTGACAGCGCTGGGCCAGGCATTGGCCGACTCCCCGCGAACCATTCTTCAGGTGCTGGCGAACACGATGGTCGAGGTATTCCGCTGCGGCACAGGCGGTATCAGTCTGTTGGCGAAGGACGAGAAGACGTTCTATTGGCCCGCGATCGCCGGTGTGTGGGATTCTCATGTCGGAGGAGGTACCCCGCGCGATTTCGGTCCTTGCGGCGACGTTCTCGACCAAAACAGGCCGTTGATGTTTACCCATGTCGAGCGGCGCTATACCTATTTCCAGCCGGTGACACCTCAGGTTGAAGAGTGCCTGCTCGTTCCTTTCTACGTTGAGGGGAAAGCGGTCGGCACGATTTGGGCTATCGCGCACGATGATCGCCGCAAGTTCGACGCGGAGGACATGCGGCAGCTTGTCAGTCTGAGCAGATTCGCATCGGCGGCGTATCAGGTGTGGGCGGCAATGGACGCTATGGAAGAGGCCGATCATCGCAAGAATGAATTCCTGGCGATGCTCGCGCACGAACTCCGGAACCCCCTGGCGCCTATCCATCATGCGCTGCAAATCATCAAACTGATGGACGGCGGCGGGGAAGCTTTGAAATCAGCTTCGGAGATGATGGAACGTCAGGTGGATCAGATGACCCGGCTGGTGGATGACTTGCTCGACATGAGTCGCATCAGCCGTGGCAAGATCGAACTGCGCAAAGGCCCGGTCGATCTCGTGTCAGTCGTGAACCAGGCAATCGAGGCAGTCCGGCCGTCAATCGCGAGCATGAGCCAAAAGTTGACCGTGGCGTTGCCGGCGCAAGCGGTACACGTGGACGGAGACGCGGCCCGACTCGCGCAAGTAGTCGGAAACCTGTTGAATAATGCGTGCAAATTTACGGGCAAAGGCGGTCGAATTCGATTGACTGTGGAGCGGGATCGCGATCAGGCGGTCATCCGGGTGCAGGACAACGGCATCGGAATTGCCACCGACCAACTTTCCAGAATCTTCGAGATGTTTACCCAAGTCGATACGTCCATCGAACGTGCGCAAAGCGGATTGGGTCTCGGCCTGCCGCTGGTCAAGACCTTGATCGAGCTGCACGGGGGCACCGTGGAGGCGCAGAGCGCCGGCCTTGATCAAGGGAGCGAATTCACGGTGCGTGTGCCGCTCACGCTTGCAGTACCCGCAGCGCCGGTACACCGGTCCGTCAGCAAGACTGAAGTTATGACTCCGCGGCGCATCCTCGTCGTCGATGATAATCACGACTCGGCTAACAGTCTTGCCGAGTTGCTCAAACTTACCGGGAACGAAACACATACCGCTTTCGATGGACTGGAAGCAGTGGAAACGGCGGCGACCTTCCGACCGGACGTGGTGCTCCTCGACATCGGCTTGCCAAGAATGAACGGCTACGAGGCGGCCCGCAGGATACGAGACCAGCCATGGGGGAAGAACATTGTGCTATTAGCCCTGTCCGGCTGGGGTCAGGACGAAGACCGTCAAAAGTCGAAAGACGCCGGGTTTAATGACCACCTTCTCAAACCGGTGAGCTACCCAGTACTGTTGAATGTGCTGTCGACGAGCGCTAATAGCGTAGACGGAAAGGCTTAGTCGCCTGACGAGGCGAATATCGCGCCTTGCGGTCCGGTTCGACTCCTGCTGCCCGCACCAACTGATGTCGTAGCGCGCACTGCGCAACAGCCGCTTGTCGCTGCACGCGACCGGTGAGTTCGTGCTGACTCGCGGCAGACCAGCGATGGATGAGGGACGAAGGCTCGTTGGGAGAAGGCGGACGAGCCGCGGTTCGCGCAGCCCGGCCGCCAGGCCACTGCATTCTGGAGGAAACTAACGCAGAGCCAACCGGAGCGTATGCGACCGAGCGGCGGTTGTCAGTTAGCCAAATGTAAGGATTTCGGCGCTGACGCACTGGACCGATCCGGCTTGGCAAAGCCTGTCGGCGCCGCCGCGCGCTCAGCTACGCGCTGGTTGCGACTAAGCGGCTGCTCGCGCGGCGCGACGGCGAGCCGGGCAAGGCCGCTCGGCGCCGCCGGCTGGAGATCCAGCCGATGTTCGTCGGCGTGCAAAGGGCTGATCGTACCGACCGACGCTGCCCGCCCCCTCGGGTGCGCGCCGTCGTCAGCGCGGGCGAACAATGTCCCGCTGGTCAGCGTGACAACGAACAGCGCCAGACTTCCGACGAACACGAACTGCACGATGGCCGGGACGCCGGCCACTATGCCCGCAGCAACGCCACCCGATCCGAGCAATGTCGCCAACAACAGGACTGCCAATAGCCGCAACACTTGCTTCGAACCTTTCTTTTGCCATGTCCGCGTTGGTTGAATCTTGCATTTGCGCCAGCACGAGAGGGTCAGCATCGCCGATCGCGAAATCCAGCAGCGCGCGCAGCAATATCTGGTTGAAGGCGAATCGACCAGATCCTCGCACTGGCTCGCGGAACCGGGCCCTGATCGTTCAGCGTCGTCGGCCGACACGCATCGCGCACTTTCGCGGAGCTCGCGTCGTCGCCGTGGTTGCTAGCGGCAGGTCGTGCCCGGCGGCGTAAAGACTTCGCGCGTGATCGTCTTGGTTTGAGTCACGCCATCGATGGTGTAGCTGAACGTTCCGCTGTTGCCGTCGATAAAACTGAACGTGGCGGTGCCGACGTTGCTGCCTTGCGCTCCTCCCGGAGTCGCCAGCGCCGGAAACGGGACCGAGTTGAACGGCGGGCCGCTGGCAGCGCGGTAGAGTTGCCCGTTGTAGGTCGCCGGACCGGTCTTGTTCGCGGTGACGACCAGCCACATCGGCGAACGGTCGAGGTCGTAGGTAAACCAGGTGGCGACAATCGTGTCTCCCTCGTGAATGAGATTGATTCCCCAGCCTGCTTCGGAACCGGCCGGCGCGTTCCACCACAGGTCCTGGTAGTTGGTGGCGAGCGCCAGGCTGGACTGCGCTGCCGAACTGCAGGCCGGCAAGATTCCAAAGGTCTCCCGCGTGATCGCCTTGGTTTGACTGATGCCGTCGACCGTGTATTCGAACGAGCCGTTGTTGGCGTCGCTGAATTTCAGCGTGCCGCTGCCGACTGTGGCACCAGTGGCGCCGCCGGTGCTTCCTATCGGTGGAAACGGAACGGCGCTGAACGGCGGCCCCGTCGCCTGAAAAAGCGTTCCGGCGAATGTGCCGGGTGCCGTCTTGTTCGCGCTCATCACCAACCACCATGCCTTGCCCGTCAGGTCGTAGGTAAACCAGGAGGCGAAAATCGTGTCGCCCTGCTGCGTGAGGTTGATCCCCCAACCGGCCTCCGACCCGGCGGGCGAATTCCACCATAAGCCTTCGTAGACCGCAGGTGTCGAGGCGGACACCCCGACGCCCGCCACCTGGAGAATCGCGAGCGACGAAAGCTCCGGCGCGTCGACAATCAGATTCGCCAGCCGCTGTCCGGCTTGCTGCGGCTTGAAGTAGAGGGAAAGCTGGCACGACTTTCCGGCGGCGATCGTGACTCCGACACCGCAGGTCTCTTCGGAGCCGGAGAAGTCGTACACGGCAGGGCCGTTCAGCACGATCGCGCTCGGTGTCAATGTGGTGGGCCCAAGGTTCTTGAGCGCCACGACCAGCGCCGGCGATTGCATTCCTATAAGCTGCTCACCGAAATCGGCACTCGGCGGAACAAAACTGAGCGTCGCGCTTCCCGCCTGCTGATCGACGCCGCGGCCGTAGAACGCGAGCAGCGGACTCGGGGTGCTGCTCGTATTGTCGAGCCACAACCCGCCTGAGGTTTGGCCCGGAGCAAAAGGCGAAAAGAGAACGCTGATCGAGCATTTGCCGCCCGCAGCCATTGGCATTCCGGTAGAACATGTCGTCGAAGGATGGAAGGCGGGGCCGGTCGCGGGGTCGACGCTGACGTCGGTGAACGACCATGTCTCACTCCCGCAATTGGTCACGGTTGCGCTCATCGTCGTATTGGTCCCGACGGTACGATTGCCGAACGTCAGGACGTCGGGGCTGATACAAAACGTTCCCTGCGCGGCGACGCTCGACGCCGCCCCCAGGCTGATCAGCAACAGCAGCAGACTCCCGATGTGTCGCACCACGCCGCGTACCGCGGCCAGGTTAACGCGAGTGCATCACGGCAAGCGCGCGGCGCCGCAACTCTTCGGCAAGCCGGGTATCGAGGCGCCGGTTGGCCGCTTCGGGGTGCGCAGCGGTATGGGGGAATGGTCTCGGACG
This sequence comes from Betaproteobacteria bacterium, assembly GCA_039933695.1. GTDB lineage: Bacteria > Pseudomonadota > Gammaproteobacteria > Burkholderiales > Casimicrobiaceae > PALSA-1003. Next base: position 4,873 of record JBDTNP010000434.1, read on the forward strand.
GTAAGGCGCGCCGTTGATGACGGTGTCCTCTTCAGACGGATCGACCGTACCAGCTCGGCCGGACAACGCAGTGATCCAGCTCATTTTCCTCTCCGGCTCTCGCCCCCGTGTTCGGGCGACTTGATAGATCGTACGGCCGGACGCCCCGGCTGAACATCGGTGCCGGTCCGAAGATGATGTAGGAGAAAGCGCCAGTCCATGCAAGACCGGGGCCAGGGCGCCGCCTGCCGGTGGTCCCGTCATCGACCATGTCGCGCCTTCGCCGCGGCTTGGTAGACGCCGGCCAAGACCATTCCGAATACCAGGTGAGTCGCGGCGGTGATCCAATCGCGTGACGATGCGAACCAGGGAAATACGACCGTGAAGCCGTACATGTTGAGCGCATACACGCTCAACCCGAACACGGCGCCGGCGAGCAGCGACGACCGCATGCGAAGGTCCGCGATCAGCCAGGCAAGCAGCCCCGCGTAGGCGATGGCGAGCGCGAAGTGCACCACCGCCGCGATCAACATGATCCCCGCGTCGAAGCTCGCCGGGGGCGGCAGGACGCCGCGGCCCATCACGATCGCAGCGGCGAAGCGTGAATCGCGGTAAAGGATCGCCGGCAATGCATCGGTGAAGATCGCCCACAGGACGATCTGCACGGCGGTGGCGAGAACGCCGGCGGTGACGCCCGCATAGACGGCGGCACCGGCGTCGACCCCGGCCGGAGCGATCGATCTTGCGCGCCGCGCGAATCTGACTATCGGCCAGATTCCCTTCGCGCGAGATCGATGTCCAGATATTTCCAGTAGGTCGAGAACACCTGGGGGCTGAAACCCAGCAGCCACGGTTGAACGAAGTCGTTCTGGAGCCGGAAGATCGCAGGCAGCTCCGGCATGTAGGTGCGGGCGAGCTCGGTCATTTTGCGAGCGGCGGTGACTTGCTCGGCATCGCTTGCGCTGCGCAGGAACTTCTCGGCGGCGCGGTCGTATTCGTCCAGCTTGAATTGCGAGACGTTGACCCGCTGCGGTTGCTTGCTGTAGAGCTGGAAGAGCTCCGGCCAGCCCGAGGGCGAACCGCCGAAGCCGCCGAAGTACATCTGGAATTGCCCTCTTTCCAGTTCCTTGATCGCATCCTGGAACGGCGTCAGCCGGTAGTCGGTGCGAAGGCCGACTGCATCGAGGTCTCTTTTGGTCAGCGTCTGGATTTCGCGCGAGACCGGCCCGGACCGCAAGGTAAGCATCAGCGTCAAAGGCTTTCCATCCGGCGTATTGCGATACCCATCGGCGCCCTTGCGATAGCCGAAGCGATCGAGCAGGGCCTTCGCCGTCGCCGGATCGTACAGCGGCTTTGTGGGCAGCGTTGCATCGTGTCCGCCGACGCCGGGTGGGACGATCTGGTTCGCCGGCAGCGCGTAACCCGCGTACACCACCTTGACCAGCGTTTCGACGTCGAGCGCCGCAGCGATCGCACGGCGCAGCGCGATGCGCTCGCTGCTCAAGCCACCGATGACCGGGTCGGCGACGTTGAAATAGAACGAGAAGAGGAAAGGCTCTGGAAAGACGCGCCGCGCGATCCCTCGCCGCGCGTATTCGGGCTTGAGCGCGCCGTCGGCGAGCAGCCTGTTCGCGACTTCGCCCCGGATACCGATGTAATCGAGGCCGCCCTGCTCGAATTGCAGCATACGCGGGAGGTCCTCGTCGATGATGTTGACCTCGACGACCGCGATTTGCGGCAGGACCTTTCCCTGCATGCTGCGCACCAGGGCCGCCTGCGCCCGATCGCTGCTCTCGGGAAAGCGGACCCGCCGGTACGCAGGATTGGCATCGAGCACGATGCGCGATCCGCGCTTCCACTCGCGCAGGCGAAAGGGGCCGGTCCCTACCGCTCGGGTACGAATGTCGCCGCCTGCCTCATCGACGACTTCGCGGGCGATCGCGCCGACGAATCCGAAGAGGTCGCGAATGATCGGGTAGTTCGGATCGATGAGCTTGAGCTGCAGCGTGTAGCGATCGAGGGCGCGCAAGCCCTCGATCGGCCGATCGTAGTCGAACTTCCCGCTCTTGCGCGCGGCGTCGACGACGGACCGCATGCCGACGATCAGATCGGTCGTTATCGGAGAGCCGCCGCGACGAAGATTGGGGTCCAGCCACCGCTTGTACGAATAAACGTAATCCTCGGCGACGAGCTCGCGCGGCTTGCCCTTGAAGGCGAGATCGTCGGTGAAAAATATCCCCGTCTTCAGATGCGCGGTCCACGTCTTCCCGTCATCGGTGATCGCGAGCGGACCCGTGGCGGTCAGCGGCGAGAGTTTCGGCGGCGAGGCCAGGTAGTCCCATTCGTACAGCGGCTCGTAGATCGCCATCAGCACCTGGAACGACGGGTCGTCGGAGAATTGCTGCGGGTCGAGCGTGTCGATGTCGGGTGAGGCGACGCGCAATATCTTGGTCGCATCGGTCGCTCCGGCGATGCAGCAGAATGCCAGCGGCAGAAGCGCGCACAGATGCCGGCCGATTCGTAGCACAGGAGCCTCCGCGCGCCGTACCGTCCCGCGTTTCGCGTCCTGAAAGACGGAAAAGACGGCGCCAATGCGATCCGCGTCGATTATGCATCAAACCGCGCGGTCGATTGAGAGCCGCTCGGCGCAAACGCGTTTGGCTTCGATCTGCTCCGACCCGCAGGCCCCTAGCCCGGCAGCGCCTCGGGTTCCGGCGCGTCGGCCCAGACCTCGAGCAGCACGTCGCGCAGGGCGGAGAGCAGCGGATCGCCGTCCCGATTGGCGGCGTGGACAAGCCAAAGCTGCGTCGTCACACCGGCGCCGGGCCAGATCGCCGCTCGCCCGGCGTCGGACATCGGCGCGACGACTTCCGCGCGGATCAGGCTTGCGCCGACGCCCGATTCGACCAGATTGACGATCAGCGACTCGTTGTCGGCTTCGATGATTCGCTGCGGTTGCGCGCGACCGTCGAAGAGCTCCATCACCAGTTGCCGGTGCGAGCTCGGTTCAGGCGCCACGATCCACGGCCGCTCGGCGAGCGCATTCCACGACGCGCCGACCAGCTCGTCCGCCCATGCGATCGGCATCGCGACCCGATAGCAGATATCGCGCAAGGAGATCGCGCTCAAGTCGGCAGGCGGAAGCGCACCGAAATAGAAACTCGCGTCGAGCGATTGCTCGGCTACACGCGTCAGCGCGTCGCTCGACAGGACCTGGTGCAGCTCCAGTTCGATCTGCGGGTACCTGTCCAGCGCGCGCACCAGCAGATCTCCGAGACGCAGGACCACCGGGTCGAGCACCGTTCCCAGCTTCAGGCGTCCGGTCGGCTGTCCGCGCAGGCCCTGGGCGGAATGCTGCAGATGTTGAACGGCGCCGATGATCTGCTCCGCCTCCGACAGGAGTTGGCGGCCGGACGGCGTCAGGTCCATCCCCGACGAGGTCCGTTCGAACAGGCTGACCCCGAACTGCTCCTCCAGCGCCTTGATGTGGCCCGAGATCGCCGGCTGGCTGAGGTGCAGTGCCTCAGCCGCGCGGGTCAGGTGGGCAAAGCGGGCGACAGTGACAAAGGAGCGCAGTTGATTGAGATCCATAACGTTACTTCCTGGACGTCCGAAAGGCGACGGGCAAGGGCATAATATTGCGTTGCACCATGATCTTGCTCATCTTTTGCCGGCCTGATGGGCGCCATTGCCACATATGATTGGATCGGACCCGGGGATCGCGGTACAAACGAGGTGCAGCGCCAACTAAGGCTGCCTTATTAATATCTTACAGATCGGAACGCGACCATGAAGACCCTGAGACTCCCTGTCGACGGCACTCTTGCCACGGCATTCGGCCACCGCTCGCCAACGCTTCCTGCCGCTGATTATACCCCAGATATGCTGCAACGCACAACGGAGGCGCCGACGCGGCCAGATCACGTCGACTATCTGGTCGTCGAGCGTATCGCGCGCGATATGCGCACTCAATACATCGCAAGCCTGCTCAGCCGGGCAAAAAAGGCGCTGGCCGACCGTTTCGCGCGAGGCGGGCGGCCGGCGGTCGGGCCCGCCCGATGACGCTGCATCGACTTGGGAAAGACGGGAATTTCGTCGGAAGATTATTCCGGCGTCTCGCCACTTACGTCTCTCGCCTCGAGCGCGAACAGCGCGAAGCCTACTTGGCGGGTGCGATGGACATCTACGATCTCGAGCGGCGCATGCGCGAACTCGAAAATCCGACAAGGCTGCCGTCGCGGCTGCCGTCGCGATAGTGGGCGCTGGCTCTCTTATATTGCCGAGGAGATTTTGATGCATGAGATTTATATGCTCGCCGTTCTTTTCAATGGATCCCGCCGCCGGCTGGTGGAGCAGACGCGGGAACAGCGGCTGCGCGACGAGCAGGCTTTCTACGACCTCCATGGCGGCGACCACGGGCGGCGGTTCCGAAGCTTCTCCCGGTTCGCGCCCGCCGTCCCGGTCGCGTTGGTCGCCTTCGCCGTCGTCATGGGGGGCTGACGCACCTGCTATCGCGTTAACTCGGTTTGCGCGGCCGCCTCTATTGTCACAAACATGTAGCTAACAACGAGGCTGTACAACGATTGCATTTTTGTATAAAGTCCAGCTACGATTATGACAATGGCAAGTAGCCGAAAATGAAAATCCGAGCGCTGATCTCGAACCAGCTGTATTTCGGTCTGGAGCCATTGGACCTGCGTCGCGGCACCGAGCGGACGCTGTCCCGCGTGTTCGGGCTGCCGCCCGAGCGCGTGCGGGTGAACGCGCAGACCCTGCGCGAAGACTTTCGGGTCGACACGGCCGAGGGCGATGCGCTCCTTCATTCCTTCGTGACCGCGGGATTGCTGCAGCCCGACCCCCAGAACGCCGGCAACTATCGGCTGACCGAACGCTTCCACGAGTTCGCCCAGGCGCGCGTCATCGCGCCGCTGGAACGCGCGGAGGCCAAGGATCTGATCGACAAGGGGTGCCGCTTGGCCGCGCACATCAATGCCGACCGGACCTGGAATCCGTTGATGATCGACATGATGGGCGTCTCCGGCGCCTATATGAGCCGCAGCGAGTACATCGCCGAGGTCACATTCTGGCCGGTCGTCAAAGCGCGCGCTCAGGTGCGGCCCCGGCGTTTTGGCGCGCCGATGACCAAGTCCGAAGGCTCGTCCGAAATCCGCGGCGCGCTGCGCGAGCTCAGCTCGTTCATCACTGTGCATCTGGTTACCGACACGGCTTCGGTCGAGCGTCCGTTCAGCGTTCCGTTCCGCGCCTACGACGAACTGATCGCGTCCTCGCTTGCGCCGGCGAAGCTGCTGGCCTGGAGTTCGTCGCTTCGCAGGCAGCTTAGCGGGCGCTGATAACCCGAGTACGCACCAGCGGCGCGAACTCGGCGTTCGAGCCGTTACGAGCCAGCGGCGAGGGCCCTGCGCTCGAGCCGTGGCAGGGCTTCCAGCGCCTGCCTGACCCGCGTGGGCAAAGTCCGACCTCAGCGCGCGCCCGTTCCAGCCGTCGCACCGACTCCTCGACAATCTTCCGGGAACAATCGCCAGTCACCTCGCAGCGAGGGATGTACGGCGTCGGCACGCCCAATGCGATTGGGGTGCCCGCGGTCATCGCCTCGCGGGGGAGGAAGCATCCATAATGGGTGGGGCCACGGTAGCCGGCAGCGAGACCAATGGTGATAAAACGACGCAAGCGAGCCGCAGCCGGCCGTCCATGGGTCACGCCGGGGGATGCGAAGCTGAGCCGCACTGCAGGCCCCAGCGCAAGAGTTTGGCCGCGTGCTCGAAGGCTACATCAGGCGCTATCCGGCCGAATGGCGCGATTGGGCGCGATTGGAACTGCCCGGAGCCGCTAAGCTGGCTGGAGATTGCCGATGACACAAGATTTTCGCCTGCTTCGTTCGTGGCTGTTCGTTCCCGGCGATTCGGAGCGCAAGCTGGCGAAGGCCTGGAGCATCGGGGCCGATGCGCTGATCGTGGACCTCGAGGACGCGGTTGCCGGCGAACGCAAGGCGATCGCGCGCGACATCGCCGCCGGCGCGATCGCGGCCGTGGCGCGCGGCAAGACCATCGTCTCGATCCGCATCAACGCCATCGACAGCGGGCTTGCCCAAGACGATATCGCGCGGACGTTCCGCTGCCGACCCGACGCCTATGTGCTGCCCAAGGCGAGCGATCCTGCCGACATACGGCATGTGTCGGAGCAGCTCGCCGCACTGGAAGCGCAGGCGGGAGTGCGGGTCGGATCGACCGCGATCGTGCCGATCGCGACCGAGCATCCGCGCGCGATCCCCCGGCTGGAAGCGCTGTGTAGCGCGGATGCCCGGGTTGTCGCGATCATGTGCGGCAACGAGGATCTCGCCGCCGCTATCGGCGCCTGCCGGGTCAAGGATGAAGCGGGCGCGATGCTCGACGTATTCCGAGTCGTGCGCGCACTCGCACTGCTCGCGGGCAGTGCCGCCGGCATCGGCATCATCGATTCTCCGGTCGTCGAGCTCGCCGCAACCGACGTGTTGCAACGTGAAAGCGAAGAGGCCGCTGCGATGGGCTTCACCGGAAAATTGGCGATCCATCCGGCGCAAATCGCGCCGGTCAACACGGCTTTCCTGCCGACGGCGCCGGAAATCGAGCAGGCGCAATCGCTGCTCGCGGCGGCGCGCGGGCACGACGGCGCATTTCGGTTCGAGGACAGAATGGTCGATGTCCCTCACGTGCGCCGCGCCGAGCGAATCATGGCGCTGGCCCGAGCGCATGCGCTGGCGTGACCTCTTTCAAGGCCGCCCCTGCCTGACGAGGCGTGCGGTCCAATGTCAGCGCCGGGATCGGCGGCGCCTGACGTATGATGGCGC
>JBDTNP010000435.1:0-5110 GCA_039933695.1 Betaproteobacteria bacterium
GCACACGCTGCTGCTCACGCGCGCTGCCGGCTCGTTCTTCTTCCTGGGCGAGATTTACACCGATGTGCCGCTGCCGGTCACTCCCGCGGCGAGCGCGCACTGCGGCAGCTGCAGCGCGTGCATGGCCGCCTGCCCCACCGGTGCAATCGTCGCGCCGTACGAGCTCGACGCGCGCCGCTGCATTTCCTACCTGACGATCGAGCTCAAGGGCAGCATTCCGGAAACCTTGCGGCCGCTGATCGGCAATCGAGTCTACGGCTGCGACGACTGCCAGCTCGCGTGTCCCTGGAACAAGTACGCCGAAGCTGCCGGCGAAGGGGATTTCGCCGTGCGCAACGGTCTCGACGACGCCGACCTCGTGACGCTGTTCGCCTGGACATCGGACCAGTTCGAGCGTCGCATGGAAGGCAGCGCGATCCGCCGCATAGGCTACGCGCGCTGGCTGCGCAATCTTGCCGTCGGCCTGGGTAACGCAAACTACGATGCAGCGATAGTCGTGGCGCTAGCCGCGCGCCGGGACGATCCTTCGCCGCTGGTGCGCGAGCATGTCGCCTGGGCGCTGGCGCAGCAGCAAGAAAAGCGCACCGGCGCGGGCGTCGGCTAGCGGATCAACTGGTTCATCGAAACGATGGGCAGCATGACGGCGAGCACCATCACCAGCACGATCGCGCCCATGAACACGATCAGCAGCGGCTGCACCAGCGCGGCGAGCCATGTCAGGCGGCGTTCGACATCGATCTCCTGCTCGCGCGCGGCGCGGTCGAGCATCGCCGGCAATTGACCGCTCTGCTCGCCGTTGGCCACCAAATGCACGAGCAGCGGCGGAAACACGCGCTGGCTGGCCAGAGCGCGCGCCAGCGACACGCCTTCCCGCACCAGGCCGGCGGCGTCGTGCGCCGCCCGCCGCATCGGGCGCGCCCAGACGACCGCCGCCGCGGTTTCGAGCGCGCGCAGCAACGGAGCGCCGCTGCCGGTCAGTATCGCCAGCGTGCTCGCGAAGCGGGCGGTGTCGAGACCGCGCAGAACGCTGCCGGCCACCGGCGTGCGCAGAAGCAGCCGATGCCAGCGATCGCGCCAAGCCTCGTTGCGCAACAGCAGAATGGCGCCCGCAACGAGCAGCGCGACCACGGCCAGCCAGTAGACGCCGGTTGCCCGGAGAAAGTCGCTGCTCGCGATCAGCGCACGCGTGAGGAATGGCAAGGCCTGGCGGCTTTGCTGATAGACGGCGACGATCTGGGGGACGACATACAGCAACAGCGTCGCGATCACCGCAAGCGCGATTACCGTGATCAGCGCGGGATAGATCAGCGCCGCGGTGAATTGGGCGCGCAGGACCTGGCGCGCCTCGAGATAATCGGCAAGCCGGCTCAGCACGCCGCCCAGCTGGCCGCTTTCGGCGCCGACCGCGACCAGGCCGCGATAGAGATCGGAAAAGCTGCGCGGGAAGCGCGACAGCGCGGCCGCCAGCGGCTCACCGGCCGCGACCTGCTCGCGAATCGCGGCAAGCACGCGCGCCGCGCGCGGTTGATCGGATTGCTCGGCGACGGCGCCCAGCGCCTGATCGAGCGGCATGCCGGAAGCGACCAGGGTCGCGAGCTGGCGCGTCAGCAGGGCCAGGAGCGGCGCCGCGAGGCGAGTCGTCGCGGCACGCGCGGAGGGCCCTGCCCCGGCCGGCTCGATCGCCGTCGGGAACAATCCATCGCCGCGCAGCTGGTCGCGCACAGCGCGCGCGCTGGCGCCATCGAGCAGTCCGCGTTGGGCGCGACCGGCGCCGTCGACTGCCTCGTAGCGAAACGAGGGCACCGTTGAGGGCCTTTTCCGCGGCGCCGCTAGCGCCCGAAGCCGCGCAATGGCGCGCGCAGAAGGAACTGGCTCGGCTTGCCCAGCATCAAGTTGACCAGGTCGTCGAGCACCGGCGTCTCCAGCGCGTCCGGATGGAAATCGAAGACCACCGGCTCGAACCGGTCGACGTTGCGCAACGTGACGATGATGCTCTCGTTGACGAAGTCGGGATCGAAACGAACCTCGGAGCGCATGCCCGGCGCGATGCGGATCGTATTCTTCGTCGCCGCGCCGCGCACCGTCGAATCCGACTCGCAGCTGAACTCGATATTGGCGGTGACCAGCGCGCGCTCGATTTCAGCGGAGCGGCGCATCGCCACGTGCAGCGGCGGCGGCGCCGGGCCGGTCAGCGTGTAGTAGACGACGACATGCGCATAGACCTCGTGCTTCTGCAGCAACTGCTTGCGGAACATGACCAGGCCGCGATCGAACACCATGTCCGAATAGCGCGCGATCTCCGGCAGCACGAATTCGCGCTCGATGCGCGGCGCGATCACCTGCAACAGCTTGCAGGCCTCGTCGAAATACTGGAACGCTGCGTGCAGGCGGCGATCGACCCGCTCGATGACCTCGCGCGACAACCGCTGCTCCTGAACGCGGCGCGCGCTGACCGAGTCGGCCTGCAACCGAAGCTGCTCGAGCAAGTAGGATTTCGGCGGATGGGCCATCGACCGAAGTCTCTTAAGCGGCTCCGGTAACCCGCAGCAACTCGGCGAGCGAGGTCGTGCCGTCGGTCAGCCAACGCGCACCGTCGCCGCGCAGGCTGCGCACGCCGGCGCGGGCGCACGCTTCGCGCAGCGCCGTCTCGCCGGCGTGGTCGTGGATCAGGCGGCGCAGGGTTTCGTCGACCAGCATCAGCTCGTAAATCCCGGTGCGGCCGCGATATCCGGAATCGCCGCATTCGGCGCAGCCGACCGGCCTGTACAGCGGTTGTCCCGGCGGCAGGCCCAGCTCGACTAGCAGCGCCGCTTCGCCCGCGGTCGGTGACGATGCCGTGCGGCAGGTGGGGCAAAGACAGCGCACCAGGCGCTGCGCCAGCACGCCGAGAAGACTCGACGCCATCAGGTAGGTCTCGACGCCCATGTCGGCGAGCCGGGTCACGGCGCTGACCGCATCGTTGGTATGCAGCGTAGCCAGGACCAGGTGGCCGGTAAGGCTCGCTTGGACGGCGATTTGCGCAGTTTCCAGATCGCGTATCTCGCCGATCATGACGATGTCCGGATCCTGCCGAAGGATCGAGCGCAGCGCCCGTGCGAACGTGAAATCGATGCGCGGATTGACCTGCGTCTGACCGACGCCGTCGAGCGCGAACTCGATCGGGTCCTCGGCGGTCATCACGTTGAGCTCGCCGCGCGGCAATCGCGACATCGCCGCATACAGCGTCGTCGTCTTGCCCGATCCGGTCGGGCCGGTGACCAGCAGAATACCGTGCGGCTCACGGACCAGAGCATCGATCGCGTCGCGCGTCGGCTCGCTCATCCCCAGTGCCGCGAGGTCGAGCCGCGCCGTGTCCTTGTCGAGCAGCCGCAGCACAACGCGCTCGCCCGGGCCGGTCGGCAGCGTCGACACCCGCACGTCGACGCTCTTGTCGCCGAGCTTCAGCGCCATCCGCCCATCCTGCGGCAGGCGCTTCTCCGCGATGTCGAGGCTCGCCATCACCTTGAGCCGCGACACCAGCGCGGCGTGCAGCGCACGCGGCGGCTCGACGACGTCGCGCAACACGCCGTCGACGCGAAAGCGCACGACCGAGCGCGCTTCGTACGGTTCGAAGTGCAGGTCCGACGCACGCTCGCGCAGCGCCTGCAGCAGCAGCGCGTTGATCATCCGGATCACCGGCGCGTCGGACGTGGCGCCGAGCAGATCCTCGGCCTGTGGAATATCCTGCAGCAGCCGCGCGAGATCGGCGTCGCGCGAAAGATCTCCCGAAAACTGCGTGACCGGCGCCGCCTGGTTGTACGCCGTCGCAAGCTCGGCGGCGAAGCGCTCGGCGTTGACCGTCAGCGTCTTCAGCGGACGCTGCAGGACGCGCGTGAGTTCGGCGATGCCTTCGACCGATGCGTCGCTGCGCGCCAGCACCAGAATCGACTCGCCGTCGTCCTTCAGCGGCAGCACGCCGTGCATGCGCGCGAATGCGTACGGAACGCGCGCGAGCGCCGCCGGCGCGGCGCTCGCGCCGGACGAGGGAGTGGAGATCGGTGCCGGCATGGCCCGCGGGCCTTTGCTGCCTATTTCGCGCCGGGCGACGGCGCGGGCGGCGTCGCCACCGGCGCCGGCGGCTGGGTGATCGGCGGCAGTCGTGGCTCGGTCGGATCGGGCCAGAACAGGCGCGGCCCGGGTGCCAAGCGCTGCTGCTCGCCGATCAGGTAATCGTAGCGGTCGCCAGTAAGCGCTGCACCCGCGCTGCTGGTGCGCACGACGGTCGGCTTCAGGAAGACCATCAGATTGGTCTTTACCCTCCGCCGGTTGTCGTAGCGAAAGAGCTGGCCCAGCACGGGAACGTCGCCGACGACCGGAATCTTGTTCGTGCCGTCGGTATAGCTGTCCTGGATCAGTCCGCCAAGGACGATGATCTGGCCATCGTCGACCATCACCGTCGATTCGAGCGAGCGCTTGTTGGTAATGATGCCGGCGGCGTTGGTCGTGTCCTCGATGCGCGAGACTTCCTCGTAGATCGTCAGCTTGACGCTGCCGCCTTCGGTGATCTGCGGCTTGACCCTGAGGATCAGTCCGACGTCTTTGCGCTCGATCGTCTGGAACGGCGTCACCGTCGCCGTCGATCCGGTCTGCGCATACTGGCCGGTGATGAACGGCACGTTCTCGGCGACGATGATGCTGGCCTGCTCGTTGTCGAGTGTCAGCAGGTTCGGCGTCGAAAGGATGTTGGTGTTCGCGTCCGAGCCCAGCGCGCGCGCGAGCAGGGCGAGGTTGGTGATCGTGCCCAGTCCCGGGATGTTGATCGTGCCGCGAATGATGCCCAGGTTGAGGCCCTGCCCCACCGAGCCCAGGTTGGCCTGCGCATCGATGATGTTGGTGCCGGTGCCGCGCGTGCCGAAGTTGGTCCCGCCACCGACCTGGGTCGCGCCGTTGTTGATCTTGTTGGCGTCGAGGATGTTCCACTGGATGCCGAATTCGGCCGCCTTGTCGGCCGAGACCTCGACGACCAGCGCTTCGACATAGATCTGCGCGCGGCGAACGTCGAGCTTGTCGACGATCGCGCGAATGTTGTTGTACAAGGGTTCCGAGGCCATCACGAGCAATGCATTGTTGG
>JBDTNP010000436.1:0-3069 GCA_039933695.1 Betaproteobacteria bacterium
CCGGCGTGCTGCTGCGCGAGACTGAATGGGAGCCGATGTATTCGCAGGAAGACGCCCGCGACTGGATGCTGCCGATCGAGGCGCTGGCCTACGGCGATCACGATCCCGAATACCTGGACTGGGTCGACAGCGAAGAAAAGCGCCAGGGCATGATCGACGAGCTGCCGATCGCCGCGGTGCTCATTTATCGCTACTGGCAGGAGCGCAACCGACCCGAATCCGCCAATCGCGCCGAGCGGCGTGCGCAGCGGCGCGAAACCTCGCGCAAGGGCCGGCAGCGCCTTCACTAGCAGCCCTGTGGCGACGCGGGCGGACTCCGCCGCGTTCGCCGCACCGATTCTCTACCGGTCTACTGGTGCAGAGGCACGTCGATCATCTCGACGCGGTTCGCTTCGCGCAAGTCGGTGCTTTCGCCCAGATCGCCGCGTCGGCTCGGCGGCGTACCCAGTGCCTTGAGCATCAAGGCCAGGGCCAGCAGGACCACCGATCCGATCAGTAAAAAGGGTTGCCACTCGGCAGGCAGGTCGGACGTCGCCGCAAATACCGGCGTCACGATCGATGCGCCGATCAAGACGCCCGCGGCGAACGACGCCGCCTCTTGCAATCTGGTCGCTCGATGGTTCATCAGTGACTCCGCTTCGATGGTTGAAGACGGCTTCACTCTAGGACCAGCCCCCGTGCCCCGTAATCGGCGCGCATCCGATTTGCGCGTAAGACACGCTCCGACGCGGGGACACGACGTCGTCGATGAGCGACAGAATCAGTGCGGGCCGAAGCGGTAAGAGTCCATCGCAAGCGCGCCGGCCTCGAACCCCCCGACGAAGCGCTCGGCTTTGCTGTCGGCGGACGCCGCGCCCAGCGCGACGAACAACGGAAGAAAATGCTCCTGGCTCGGATGCGCGCGCGCCGCCTCCGGCGCCTGCTCACGCCAGGCGACGAGCGCATCGACGTCATCGGCGATCAGGCGATCGTGCAGCCATTCGGCGAACGCCTGCGCGTAACGCAGCGGCTCCTGCCGGCGAGGGTTCGACATCCAGTCGCGCAGGTTGTGCGTCGTGTGACCCGAGCCGATGATCAGCACCGAGTCGTCGGCCAGCGGCGCCAGCGCGCGCCCGACGCGCAGATGATGCGCGGCGCCGAGCTCCGGCTGAATGGCGAGCTGCACGACCGGTACGTCGGCCTCGGGATACATCCAGCGCAGCGGGACCCACGCACCGTGATCGCGACCGCGGCAACCATCGATGCCGGCGGCCACGCCGGCAGTCTTGAGCAACGCGACCGCTTGCGCGGCCAGCGCAGGGTCGCCGGGCGCCGGGTATTGCAATCGAAAGAGCTCGTCGGGAAATCCGCCGAAATCGTGAATCGTTGGCGGCGCCGGGTTGCCGGTCAGCAGCGGGATCGACGTCTCCCAGTGCGCCGATGCGATCAGGACCGCGCGCGGACGCGGCAGCTCGCGCCCGAGCGCGGCCCAGGCGCGACCGGCGGCACCGGGCTCGACCGCGTGCATCGGCGAGCCGTGCGACAGGAACAGCGTCGGAAGCCGGACGCTGACGCCGCGACGGCCGGCCGGATGGCCGGCGGTGGCCTTGGCCGAAGATTGTTCCATCAAGCGGCGGCTTTCGCCGGCTCTTTGATCAGACCTTCGGCGAGCAAAGCTTCGCGCACATGTGGGCGCGCTTCGATTCGAGCCTTGTATGCCGCGACGACCGGCCATTTGGCAAGGTCGATGTCGACGAACGGCGACCAGCGCAGGATCGTATACAAATACGCATCGGCAACGGTGAACTGACTGCCCATCAGATAGTCATTGCCGCCGAGTTGGCCGGCCAGCCATTCTAGCCGCGACCGGACCTTGTCGCGCAAGATCGGCTTGTACTCGGCCGGCGTGTTGGGCGCAAAGAACGGGCCGTACTGCTTGTGCATCTCGGACGTGATGAAATTCAACCATTCCTGAAGGCGATATCGCTCGAAGCTGCCCGCGGCCGGTGCGAGCCGCGATTCCGGCTTGAGGTCGGCCACATACTGGACGATCGCCGGTCCTTCGGTCAGCCGCCGGCCGTCGTCGAGCTCGAGTACCGGGACATAACCCTTGCCGTTGATCGCATAGAAATCCTCGCCGCTGGCGAGCGCGTGCGTCTTGGTGTCGACCTTGACCAGGGTTGCAGGCAATCCGGCTTCGAGCAAGGTGATGTGCGGGGAAAGCGAGCATGCGCCCGGCGAGTAATAAAGTTTCATTGCGATGTCCTTCGGTGAGTTATCAGAAGCAGTGTGACTCGTTCGACACGGATTCAGTCGGCGCGTTGCAGGCGGAACGCGGCACGGCGCGACGGCGCGCGCAAGTCCACGGCAAAGCGCCCGCCGCCGAGAAGTCCGACGACGGCGCCGGCCACGGCGAGGAACGCCGGATATTCCCAGCCGCCGTTGGGCGAAGTAAACAGCCAGCCGTTGCCCGAGTGCACCCACGCGGCGCCGAGCAGAATCGGCAGCAGCGCAAAGGCGACGGTGCGCGTGCAGGCGCCGACGACCAGCAGTACGCCGCCGACCAGTTCGGCAGCGATCGTCGCGTAGGCGAGCGGGCCCGGCAGGCCGAGCGACTCGAAAAACTGCACGGTGCCGGCCGGCGTGAAGACGAAGTACTTCAGCAGCGCGTGCGCGATGAACATCACGCCGAGCGCGCCTCGCAGCAGCAAGGCCGCAAGATCGATGCGGGTCGGACCATTCATGATCGTGGACGCCTGAAGCCGGCGCGGTGAGTGAATGATCTGCCTTGTCAAAAATAAGATAAATACGGCAAACAGCAAATAATTATTGCGAAATATGCAATAATGTGGAATGGACCGCTTCCAGGCCATCACCGCCTTCGCCAAGGTCGTCGAGACCGGTAGCTTCGTCCGCGCCGCCGAACGGCTGGGGGCCTCGGTCTCCGCGGTTTCCCGGCACGTCGCCGAGCTCGAGGCGCACCTCGACGTGCGTCTGCTCAATCGTACGACGCGACGGCTTTCGCTGACCGAGAGTGGAACGGCGTTCTACCAGCACTGCGTGCAGTTGCTGGCCGATCTCGAAGAGGCC
>JBDTNP010000437.1:0-7122 GCA_039933695.1 Betaproteobacteria bacterium
GACTATTCCGGTGCACCGAACCCACCCGAGCGTATTCCTGTTCCTGATCGTTCCGTTCGGAGCGATGGGCGGGTATCTGTCGGTGGCGATCGGCTACCAGCTCACGCAGGCTGGCGTCAGCGTCGAAGAGGTCGCCGCGCTCATCGCGGCGAGCTACATCCCGCAGACCTGGAAATTCCTGTGGGCGCCGGTGGCGGACACGACGCTGTCGCGCAAGACATGGTACCTGCTCGCGGGCCTGGTCAGCGCGCTGGGTATTTTCGTGACCGGCGCGGTTCCCGCCGATGCCGCATCGCTGCCCGTGTTGTATGCGGCGGTGCTGATCTCCAATGTGGCGTCGACGTTTCTGGCGATGGCGACCGAAAGCCTGCTGGTCTACAACACGCCGCCGGAATTGCAGGGTCGCGCCGGCGGATGGTTCCAGGCCGGCAACCTCGGTGGCAACGGCCTGGGCGGCGGCGCCGGGCTGTGGCTGGCGCAAACGCTGCCCGATCCGTGGATGGCCGCGGCCGCGATCGCGGTCGCATGCGCGATGTGCGGAGCGGCGCTGTGGTTCGTGCCAGAGCCGCCGCCGCTCGCGCGAACCGGCCACTACGGCCGGATGCTGGTCGCGGTGTTGAAGGATCTGTGGCAGGTGGTGCGGGCACGAGCCGGCATTCTTGCGCTCATCATCTGCTTTCTTCCGATCGGTTCCGGCGCCGCGGCCAATCTGTGGGCCGCGGTGGCCGATGACTGGCACGCCAGCGCGAACACCGTGGCGCTGGCAACCGGGGTCTTCAGCGGCATCGTCTCCGCGCTCGGTTGCATCTTCGGCGGTTACGGCGCCGACCGGATGGACCGCAAGACGGCGTACGCGCTGTACGGCCTGCTGATGGCGCTGTGCACGGTCGCGATGGCCCTGGCGCCGCGTACCGAGACGATGTATGTCGTGTTCACACTGATCTACGCGTTTATCCAGGGGTTGACTTACGCCGGTTTCACCGCGGTCGTGCTCGAGACGATCGGCCTCGGCGCGGCCGCGACCAAGTACAACCTGTACGCTTCGCTGTCGAACATGCCGATCGCATACATGACGTTGGTCGACGGCTGGGCGCACACCCGCTGGGGCGCGGCCGGACTGCTCAACGTCGAGGCTGCGTTCGGTGTCGTCGGCATCGTCGTGTTCATGGTTGTTGCGATGATGTTGCCGCGGCGAGCACTGCCGGCAAGCCCGAAGCAGGCTATTTGAACGCGTCGTCACGCGGTTCCGCCCCTACGTGTCCTAGCGTACAGACGCCGACCGCCGGGAAGCAACATGATTTCTTGCTGTTGGTGCAGGGCTTGGCTTTCCCGCGCGCGGTCAACCTTCCCGCCGAGACACGGAGAATCGCCTCCACCTCAATGTACGCTTGGCACGAAGGCCGACATGCTCGAAAGACGAAACGACGCCACTCTTCTCGACGATGCGCGCAAGGCCGATCGCATCGTCGAAGGGCTGCGCCAGGAAGCGTTGCTCAAGACGGGAGCCCTGCAGAACGCGATTCTGACCAGCGCCAATTTCTCGATCATCGCCACCGACGAAAAGGGCATCATCCAGCTGTTCAATGTCGGCGCCGAGCGCATGCTCGGTTATCAGGCCGCGGAGGTCGTCAACAAGATCAGTCCGAGCGACATCCACGATCCACAGGAAGTGACGGCGCGCGCGCAGACATTGAGCGTCGAGCTAGCGACCACGATCACGCCCGGATTCGAGGCTTTGGTCTTCAAGGCGTCGCGCGGCATCGAGGATATCTACGAGCTGACCTACATCTGCAAGGACGGCAGCCGCTTCCCTGCCATCGTGTCGATCACCGCGCTGCGCGACGACTACGGCCGCATCATCGGCTACCTGTTGATCGGCACCGACAATTCGGTGCGCAAGCAGGTCGAGCTCGAGCTGCATGACGCGATGGCGGTCGCGGAAAAGGCGAATCTCGCCAAATCGGATTTCCTTTCCAGCATGAGCCACGAGCTGCGCACGCCGCTCAGCGCCGTCCTCGGGTTTGCGCAACTGATCGAATCGGGCGACCCGGCGCCGACGGTAAGCCAGAAGCGATGCGTCGATCAGATTCTCAAGGCGGGGTGGTACCTGCTGGACCTGATCAACGAAATCCTCGATCTCGCGCTGATCGAGTCGGGGAAGCTGTCGCTGTCTCTGGAGCCGATATCGCTGTCCGAAGTGATGCAGGAATGCCGGACCATGATCGAGCCGCAGGCGCAGAAGCGCGGCATCAGCGTGACCTTTCCCCGCATCGAAATGCGCTACTTCGTCCAGGCCGACAGGACGCGGGTGAAGCAGGTCCTGATCAACCTGCTGTCCAACGCGATCAAGTACAACAAGGTCGACGGAACGGTCGTCGTCGAATGCGACGCAAGCACCGCGGGACGTATCCGAATCGGTGTCAGGGACTCCGGCGACGGACTGACTCCGGAACAGCTGGCGCAGCTTTTCCAGCCGTTCAATCGTCTCGGACACAAGGGGAACATCGAGGAAGGCACCGGTATCGGCCTCGTCGTGTGCAAGCGGCTGGTCGAATTGATGGGCGGCGTCATTGAGGTGGTAAGTGTTGTCGGCAAGGGCAGCGTGTTCTCGATCGACCTGAACCTGACGACCGAACCACGAGCCGTAGAGGCTCCGACCGAATCCCCGAATACTTCGTCGCCAGTTCAGGCGGATGAGCAAACGCGCACTGTCCTCTACGTCGAGGACAACCCCGCCAATCTGATGCTCGTCGAGGATCTGATCGCGCGCCGCCCCGATATCCGCTTGCTGAGTGCGAGGGACGGCAATCGCGGCATCGAGATTGCGCGCGCCTCTCGCCCGGATGCCATCCTGATGGACATCAATCTGCCCGGCATCAGCGGCATCACCGCGATGAAAATCCTGGCTCTGGACCCGGCAACGGCGCACATCCCGGTGGTTGCGCTCAGTGCCAATGCGATGCCGCGCGATATCGAAAAAGGCTTGGAGGCCGGCTTCTTCCGGTATTTGACTAAACCGATCAAGGTCAACGAGTTCATGGAAACGCTGGACGTGACTCTGAGCTTCGCGAAGACCCAATCGGCCCGCACGAACAGGAAAGAAACAGCATGATCATCAGTGACAGCGACATTCTCGGCGCAAGCATCCTGATCGTCGACGATCAGGAGTCCAACGTCGCTCTGCTCGAGCAATTGCTGAGCGAGGCCGGCTATACCAACGTCGCTTCGACGATGAAGCCGCAGGAAGTCTGCGCGCTGCATCGCAAGAACCGCTATGACATTATCCTGCTCGATCTTCAGATGCCCGGCATGGATGGATTCCAGGTTATGGAGGGGCTCAAGACCAACGATGCGGATGGGTATCTTCCGGTCGTCGTGATCACTGCGCAACCGGGTCACAAGGTCCGCGCGCTGCGGGCCGGCGCGAGGGATTTCGTCAGCAAGCCGTTCGATCTGGTCGAAGTCAAAACGCGAATCCACAACACGCTGGAAGTGCGTCTGGTGTACAGGGAGCTCGAAAATTGCAACAAGCTGCTCGAACAGACGGTGCAGGAACGGACCGCCGAGCTGCGCGAAAGCGAGGCCCGCTATCGCAGCCTGACCGAGCTCGCCTCCGACTGGTACTGGGAGCAGGACGAGAACGGCAAGTTCACCAAGGTTTCCGGCCCGGCGCTGGAAATGCTCGGCGTTCAGGTCGATGCCTTGAGCGGCGATGCGAGCAAGGTTCCGGCCGGCGCAGGGTGGAACGAGGCGGAGCGGGAGACACTGCACGCGACCATCGCGGCCCGGCAGCCATTCCTGGATTTTGTCTTCAGCCGCGTCAATGCCGACGGCTCGAAGCAGAGATTCCAGGTGAGTGGGGAGCCGATGTTCAGCCAGTCTTGCCGCTTCATCGGCTACCGCGGCATCGGCGTCGAGCTCATCGCGAGGAAAGCCGGCGATGCCGCCTCCGCATAGTCCGAATCAAAACCATCTTCTCGCCGCGTTGCCCACGGCGGAATTCGAACGGCTGGCCAAGCATCTGGAACCGGTCGCGATGCCGCTCGGCCAGATCCTGTATGAGCCCGGCGGCCAGATGCAGCACGCCTATTTCCCCACTACCGCCATCGTCTCGCTGCACTATGTCACGGAGTCCGGCGCATCTTCCGAAACCGCGGGCGTCGGAAACGAAGGCGTCGTCGGCATTTCCTTGTTCATGGGCGGCGACACGACGCCAAGCTCGGCCGTCGTGCAGACCGCCGGCCACGGCTACCGGCTGGAGCGTAGCCTGCTGATGCAGGAATTCAATCGCGGCGGCATGATGCACCGCCTGTTGCTGCGCTACACCCAGGCGCTGATTACGCAGATGAACCAGACCGCCGCCTGCAACCGGCACCATTCGCTGGAGCAGCAGCTGTGCCGCTGGCTATTGTTGACGCTCGATCGATTGCCGTCGAACGAGCTGGTGATGACGCAGGAATTGGTCGCCAGCATGCTCGGCGTGCGCCGCGAGGGCATTACCGAGTCGGCCGGGAATTTGCAGCGTGCCGGGTTCATCCGCTACCGCCGCGGCCACATTGCGGTGCTCGAGCGGTCCGGATTGGAGGCCACGGCGTGCGAGTGCTACGCTGCCGTCAAGAAGGAATTGACGCGCCTGCTGTCCGATGTGCGATACCGCCAGGACGCTACCACCATCGCCGCTTGACGGGTCGTCGCTCCGAGCAACGGGGATTTCAGCGTTTGGCGTATGAAACTCGCACTGAAAATCGGCGCAGGCCTTCTGATCGCGTTGGCTCTGTTGGTGGCCGGGGTGCTTGCGACGCTGTATCTCAACGCAGAGACGCCCGAGCATCCGGTCGGCTTCGCCCAGATCGCGGTAAAGGATCCCCAGGACAAGCCCCTCCAGATCGACATCTGGTATCCGACCCACTCCCCGTCTGGCCTGAGTGTCATCGGCCTCTCGGCGCAGAAAGTCGCAACGAACGGAGCCGTGGCCGGCCGCAGCCTGCCAGTCGTCGTCATCTCGCATGGCAACGGCGGGCTGGCATCGAGTCATTCCGACACCGCGCTTGCACTTGCTTCCGCCGGATTCGTCGTGGCTGCCGTCACGCACAGCGGCGACAACGCCCGGGACGAAAGCTACGTTGGGACGCCTCGCTGGTTGATCGATCGTCCGCGCCATATCCACGCCGTGCTCGACTACATGCTGGATGAATGGCCGTCGCGTGGACAGATCGACCCTGCGAAAGTCGGCGTGTTCGGGTTTTCGGCCGGCGGGTTTGCGGCGCTGGTATCGATCGGCGGCGTGCCGGACCTTGCCCAAATCACCCGGCACTGCACTGCGCAGCCCGAATTCGCATGCGGACTTTGGAAGCAGCTTCCATCCGCACCGGTCGCCGAGACGGCCTGGGTGCACGATCCACGCTTCAAGGCGGCGGTCATTGCCGCTCCGGGTTACGGGTTCGCGTTCGAGCCCGACGGGCTCAGGCGGGTGACGGCGGCGGTGCAGCTCTGGAACGGTGCCGAGGACCGCAACGTGCCGTATCAGACCAACGAAGCGGTCGTGCGGCGGCTGTTGCCGACGCCGCCCGAATATCACGCCGTTCCGGGCGCGGCGCACTTCTCGTTCCTGGCGCCG
This sequence comes from Betaproteobacteria bacterium, assembly GCA_039933695.1. Lineage (GTDB taxonomy): Bacteria > Pseudomonadota > Gammaproteobacteria > Burkholderiales > Casimicrobiaceae > PALSA-1003. Next base: position 5,618 of record JBDTNP010000437.1, read on the forward strand.
TGTCCAGGATGGCTGCTTCCGCTGATCTGCGGGGACGCCAAGGGCTTCGACCGCGCAGCTTTCCATCGCGATTTCAACAGCTTGGTGGTGGCGTTCTATAAGAAACAACTCGTGGCCAGATAATGCGGCGCTACAGGTACCCCCAACCGACGTGACAAGCCGACTGACGCGATGCTGACGGTACCCATCTACCGTCCTCACTACCGAAGCTGCCACCCATACGTACGACAGCGCACAGACGAGCATTCCCTCCGGGCCTAAACTTCGAGTGCAGGTGATCTGATTCGAGATCTTTCTTGGGAGAGATAGTCGTGTGCACGGATGGCAACGCCTTTTTGCGATACGCGAAGGCTGAAAGAGAGTTGTGCGAGATGGCTGGGGCGGTACTGACCAGGATCATCACCGAGATTGAGAGCCGCCACGGCATCAGGATTGCCGAGTTGCGTGTAACGATGGACCGATCCCATTCCCCGAACGGTTGGCCTGCTGCGAACTGCGTCATGGTGCGAGAGGAAGAGGTCGATGCCACGCATGAGGCAAAAGCAGAGCGCGACGGTCGTCCGCTCATCGCTATGCTCGAGCGCCGGCCCTAGCCCACGGAAGACAGGAAGCGATGCCGGACGGTTACAAACACACTACCTCTAAGGAATAGACGATGAATCGCGATCAATTGAATGGCGCTGCCAAGAACGTCGTTGGCAAGGCGCAACAAAAGTTCGGTGAACTGACGGGAAATAAGACCCAGCAGGCGAAAGGCGTTGCGAAACAAGTGGCAGGCAAGGTTCAGCAGGGCGTTGGCAATGTTGAGCAGTCACTCGATAAGGCCGACAGGAAGACCCGCTGAATAAAGCACACGGATGGTAGAGAAAAATTACCTCCTCGGCGACGGACTGCCGATTGGTAACAGGCGTGAAGGGAACAGCGATGGGTTGGATGAACATAGCGCGTTCATCGGGTAAAGCGGAATGGGCCGATCCACCGGACAAGACCGTCGTCAATGGCGCACCGTATTACCCGAACCAGGCGACGTCAAACTCCGCAGCGGCCTACGGCTCAGGCGCGGAGATTCCGGAAGAAATAAAGCGTCGCCAGAGAGCTCTACTGGTGAATTACGTTATTGCGTCGCGCGCTCGCTAGGCCCGATCGTACCGGCGGACAACTACTTAGCGACGTAGGGCAGGAGACGATCGAATTCCGTCTTGACCACCTGGTAGCACTCACAGGACCGTGCCTCCACACCCGGCCGATCGAGCACGGTGATCGTGCCTCGGCGGTAACTGATCAGCCCGGCGTCCTGCAGTTTGCCCGCAGCCTCGGTGACGCCTTCGCGGCGCACGCCCAGCATGTTGGCGATCAACTCCTGCGTCATGGAGAGTTGGTTCGATGCCAAACGATCGAGGCTCAGCAACAGCCATCGGCACAATTGTTCATCGACCGAATGATGGCGGTTGCACACGGCCGTCTGCGACATCTGGGTGATCAGCGCCTGGGTGTAGCGCAGCAGC
>JBDTNP010000438.1:0-2975 GCA_039933695.1 Betaproteobacteria bacterium
CATTTCGAAAAAGTGCTCGAACAGCGGGCGCGACACGTTGCTGAATTCGGTGCGAAGCGTGTATCCGAGCACGTTGAGCTCGCCGGGACCGTAGAGCAGATATCCCATCATCGCGACGCCGAGCAAAGCCATCGCGCCCAGGCCTATCCTACGGTTGATTGCGACGAGCACCGGCGGCAGCAGCGTCAACGCCCATACGACGCCCTCCTTCTTGATCGCCATGCAGGCCAGAGTGCAGAGTACGGCAAGCACAGCGTCGGCGCGGCCGCGCGCGCGGATCCACTGCCAGAGTGCCATCGCCGCCATGCCGTAGGCGGCGGCGACGAAGATGTCGGCATACCCGGCGACCGCGACGTGCAGGTCGATGAACGGAATCGACAGCAGCAGATAACTGAACAACATCGACTGCCCCATTCCGATGTCGATCCGCCGCAACTGGGCGTAAAAGGCGAGTCCAAGCGCCGACAGGATCGCAAGCCACGGCGCGTTGATCAGAGATTCGTCCCAACGTCCCAGGCATAGCGCCGTCCAGACCTGCAGCAGCGGAATCGTCCCCGGATAGCCGGAGTGCGCGTCGACGAATTGCATCGCGCTTCCCGATTCGAGCCACATCGCCGGGTCGACAAACGGGGCGAGCCTTCCGTATTCGTACCAAACGCGGGCCTTCGTCGCCCACTGCGCCCAGGCGTCCCAGGGCAGCAGCGGACGCCATCCAAGTTCAAGCCCGAGGCCGCACAAACGGACGACGATCAGCACGAGGCAGCCGAAGAACAGCAGTCGCTGCGGCGCAGACATCGCCCTGACACGGCCGCTCGATCGACGCCAGCGCTCGCGCAGTGACGCCCAGGATCGCAGGCGGGCAAGGCTGGATGCCGCGACGGCGAGCGCGACCAGTTGCAGGCCAACCAGCGGCACAGTCCATCGCACGGCGGCGGCGTCGAGTGCGCGCATCGCCAGCGATGTCGCCATCGCTCCTAGCAGGTAGCCGTACCCGGCCGCGAGCACCAGGTCGCGCCGTTCCGCACCGCGTTGCAGGGCAAGCACGCACCACACACCGGCCAGCCAGGGCAGCGCGACGCTGGCGGCAACGCCGATCAGATCCCGCATTCTTGCCCCGCGGGTCGTGAAAGCGCTCCGAGCACAACCGTCATCGCACGCGAACCAGCAGCAGGCCGGGCGGCCGGAACAGAACCTCTTCCGCCGGCTTACGTCGGCCGTCGTGCCAGATCAGCGTTTGGGTCGCGCGGTCATAGCCCAGCTCGCTGGTCAGGAAAAGGAGCGCATAGTCGCCGCCGTGCAATTCTTCCGGCCCGGGCGCGGGAGCACGCTTTGCTTCGCTGTGATAGACGTTCTGCGGATAGAGGAAATACGATCCTCGCGTGCGTAGCGCGTGGTCGTCGGCGATGAAGTGAACACGCACCGGGGGTGCAGGCAAGGCTGCGCTGACCTCGCGCATCAGCGTGTACAACTCGTGATCGTCGGACGCGAGGCGCTTTTCTTCGCCAGTCTTGCCGGCAAACGTCGCGGCGGTGCGCGTGAGCTGCCGCCATAGGTTGACCTGAAAGCGCGTGTCCAGAATCAGCCAGGCGGCAACGACGATTGCCCAGTAAACGTGCGGATCGCGCGCGGAGGCGCGGCGCATCAACAGCCAGTGGAGCGCCGCCGCGAAAATGCCGCCGCCGGCGACGGTCCCAAGCAGCGTCGCATAGTGACTGCGCTCGTCGTCGAAAGGCAGTGTGACCGACGCAGCGACGATAGGAATGAACGCGGACCACTGGGCAGCGATGTCGTCGACCACCGTGGCTACCGACACCGATGGCACCGCAAACGACTCAAGCACCATCGGCCTCGGCAGGAGGCCGCGAGCGGCCAGTGCGACACCGGTAATCGAACCAATCCATCCGTCGTCGGGGCCCAGATCCAGCGGCGCGATGTGCGTGCCGGTCCAGGTCAACCGCTTGGAAAAGTTTCGATTCGGCCGTTCCTGCGTGCGCCAGACAAAAACGAGCTCCGCCGGCAACACGTCGGTCGAGTGCAGATTGAAGTCGACACGAGGATGGCCATCGGCGCCAAAGGCCGCGGCACGCGCGGACAACACAGCCAACCGCTCGCCGTCGGTCGATTCGAGCACGAAGGTCCGCCCGTCGCGGTGGCCACGGCCGCGCACCAAGACGAACGCAGCGCCGTCGATACTGACCGCCGGCGCCCCGCCGCGCAGATTGCCGCCCGAATGGACGACGGCGATCAGCATGACCGCCGCTGCGATGCCGGCGGCGAGCAGGCCGACGCCGGCCATCCAGGCCCGCGCGTGCGTGGCAGGCCCCTCGATATCCGTGCGCTCGGTCAACGCGGCAGATCCGAGAGGCGAGACAATGGGCGCGATGTCGTCAGCATGTTCATTGGGTGCCTAACGGCAGGCGAGGGACCTTTGGCTTCGCGCGCGCGGGTTGGCAGCGATCTAAAGGTCACCTCGGGCCGGCGCAAGCGGACACTAGCATCCGCGGGGATTGCGTGCCATATCGGTTCGAACGCCAATGGGGCGGAGGTCACGGCATCCCCTACAATCCGCCTCCATGGGGACGGCGCAGCAGACCACGAGGAGCGCGATCCGGCTTGCCCCCGATCCTCCGCGCTGCGCCGGGGAGCCGCCGTGCTGCTAAGCCGGCTGCGCTGGGCAGGCTATTTCGCCTGGCACCTGCGCGGCCAGTCGACGTTTCCATTCCTGCCGCTTGCGGCCGTGCAGCGCCGGCAGTCCGAACGGGTACGGCGCATGGTCGCGTACGCCTGCCGAACCGTTCCGTACTATCGCGAGACGTTCCGCCGGCTCGGACTCGATCCGGTCGACTTTCGCGACGCCCGCGACCTGGCGCGGCTCCCGGTGCTCGAGCGCGAAGCGATCCAGCGCGATCCCGAATATTTCTGCTCGGACGCGGTACCCCGCGGCGACCTGCTCCGCATCACCAGCGGCGGCAGCT
>JBDTNP010000439.1:0-11673 GCA_039933695.1 Betaproteobacteria bacterium
TCGCCGATAACGTCGGCGACAACGTCGGCGATTGCGCCGGCATGGCGGCCGACCTGTTTGAAACCTACGCGGTGACGATCGTCGCGACGATGCTGCTCGGCGCGCTGTTGCTGCCGGCGTACGCCGAGGCCGCGGTGACGTATCCGCTGGCGCTCGGCGGCTTCTCTATCCTGGCCTCGATCGTCGGATGTTTCTTCGTCAAGGCGCGCGAGGGCGGCAAGATCATGAATGCGCTCTACCGGGGGCTGATGGTCGCCGGAGGTCTGTCGGCGATCGGCTTCTGGTTCATCACCGACTGGCTGATGAGCCCGGTCGTAGCGACCAATCCCGAGCTGTCGACCTGGCATCTGTGGGGGGCGGGGCTGATCGGCCTCGCGCTGACCGCGGCGATGGTCGTGATCACCGAGTACTACACGGCGACCGAATTCAAGCCGGTTCGCCACGTCGCGCAGGCGTCGACGACCGGGCACGCGACCAACATCATCGCGGGCCTGGGCGTGTCGATGAAGTCGACCGCGTGGCCGGTGATCTCGGTGTGCATCGCGATCCTGGCCTCGTATTGGCTGGCGGGGCTCTATGGGATCGCGATCGCCGCGACCGCGATGTTGTCGATGACCGGGATCATCGTCGCGCTGGACGCCTATGGCCCGATCACCGACAACGCCGGCGGCATCGCCGAGATGGCCGACCTGCCGGCGTCGGTGCGCGCGATCACCGATCCGCTCGATGCAGTCGGCAACACGACCAAGGCGGTCACCAAGGGCTATGCGATCGGCTCGGCGGGTCTTGCCGCGCTGGTGCTCTTCGCCGACTACACTCACGCGCTGGCCGGCGCAAACATCAACGTGAGCTTCGACCTGTCCAATCACATGGTGATCGTCGGACTGTTCCTGGGCGGCCTGATCCCGTACTTGTTCGGCGCAATGGCGATGGAAGCTGTGGGCCGCGCCGCGGGCGCCGTCGTCGTCGAAGTGCGCCGCCAGTTCAAGGAGATCCCCGGCATCATGGCGGGCACCGCGAAGCCGGAATACGGCGTCGCGGTCGACATGCTGACCAAGGCGGCGATCCGCGAGATGATCATTCCCTCGCTGTTGCCCGTCCTGGTGCCGGTCGTGGTCGGATTGCTGCTCGGCCCGGTCGCGCTCGGCGGACTGCTGATGGGCACGATCATCACCGGGCTGTTCGTCGCGATCTCGATGACCACCGGCGGCGGCGCCTGGGACAACGCCAAGAAGTACATCGAGGATGGCCATCACGGCGGCAAGGGCTCGGATGCGCACAAGGCCGCCGTCACCGGCGACACCGTCGGCGATCCGTACAAGGACACCGCCGGCCCCGCGGTCAATCCTCTGATCAAGATCATCAACATCGTCGCGCTAATGATCGTGCCGCTGCTTGCGTTGCACGGGGCCGACCGGAAAGTCGCCGCGGCTCCGGCGCCTATCTCGATGCCGGCGAGCTCGGTAGCCGTCGCCGCCACGGCGGCCTTGCCGCAACCGGTCGACACTGCGCAAAAATAGCGCATCGGCCGCACGCAAGAGAGCCGACCCGCGGGTCGGCTTTTTTTGCGCTGTTGTTCCGGCCGGCGTGGGGTCAGCGCTTTCTGACGAGCATCACGCCGTCGCCGACGGTCAGCAGGCAGGCATCGACGCGGACGTCGTCCCGGATCTTGGCGTTGAGGACGCGAAGCGCGTCGGTATCCTCGTCATGCACATCGGGATCGGCCACCTTGCCCGACCAGAGCATGTTGTCGAGCGCGATCGCGCCGCCGCGGCGCAAGAGCCTCAGGCAGGCCTCGTAATAGGCGTCGTAGTTCGTCTTGTCGGCGTCGATGAAGGCGAAGTCGAAGGTTTCCGCGCCACCCTGCTTCAACAGCGCCGCGAGCGTTTCGGTCGCCGGAGCGAGGCGAAGCTCGATGCGTCCGGCGACGCCGGCTTCCTGCCAGTAGCGGCGAGCGACGCTTGTCCATTCGTCGCTGACGTCGCAGCAGACGAGCTTGCCGTCGGGCGGCAGCGCGGCGGCGACCGCCAGCGCGCTGTAACCGGTGAACGTGCCGATCTCGATCGCCCTGCGCGCGCCGACAAATTTCGCCAGCAGCGCCAGCAGCGCGCCCTGGTCGGCGCCGATCTGCATCCCGGCATGCGGCATGCCCGCGGTTTCCGCCCGGAGCCGGCGCTGCACGTCGGTTTCGTGCGCGATCTCCTGCGCGACATAGCGCTCGACCGCTTCGGGGAGTAGTGACCGGCTCATCGGCTGCAGGATGCCGTGGTCCGCGGTTTCTTGCAACGCCGTCGAGCGACCGCAGTTGTGACTGTCGAAACGAACAAGGGCGGCACGAAGCCGCCCTTGTTCCTGTTGCCGGTGTCTCTACATGTTGCGACGTCGAACCTGTTGCCGGTTCGAGCCGTGGCGGACAACTCGCTTACGGCTTGTCCGAAAAGATCTTCATCGCGTCGTTCATGTGGATCATGCCCTTCTTGCTCTTGTCCATCATGTCGAAGCGTTTTTCCATCATCGCCATGAAGTCTTTCTTGGTGATCATGCCTTCCTTGTTCGACATCTTTTTCATTTCCATCGAGAACGGCGAGAGGCCGGTGTCGTCGGCCAGCGCCACCGGCGCCGAAAGCGCGGCAATCGCCAGCATCGCGCCAAACGACAGTGCCTTCACGGTCTGATTCATCGTCATCTTGTGCTCCTTCTTGTAGTGGATCTCGGGGCGAGGCCCGGTTTCGCTCCACCGGGCGCGAGCGCATAGTCACGCTCACGCCTTTGGTCGAAGCGACCTGCCATAGCTTACAGCGGGCGCCGTCATTCTACCCGCACCCGGCGGACGCGGGTACAAGCGTCGAGAACTCCCCGGGAGGGCTCGACCGGAAGGGTAGAATCGGCCGGTGACCTTCCGGCAACCGAAGCGCGGCGCCGCCCCGCTTGCACTGTTTTTGGGCCTGGCGCTCGCCCTTACCGCTGCGGCCCAGCCGCAAGCCCCCGAACGACCGTCCGGATGGACGGCCAAGCAAGCCGCAAGCGCCCGGCACCAGATGGTCGCCACCGCCAATCCGCTGGCCACCGCTGCCGGAGACGCGATCCTGCGCCGAGGCGGCAGCGCGGTCGATGCGGCGATCGCCGTGCAAATGGTGCTCAATCTGGTCGAGCCGCAGTCGTCGGGCATCGGTGGCGGGGCGTTCATGCTCGTTCACGACGCCCATCGCCGGACCCTTGTTGTATATGACGGCCGCGAGACCGCGCCGGCCGCGGCGCGGCCCGACCGTTTTCTGGACGCCGCGGGCCGACCGATGCGTTTTTTCGACGCGGTCGTCGGTGGACGCTCGGTCGGCGTTCCCGGAACCCTTCGCATGCTGGAATTGGCGCACCGGCGCCACGGCAGGCTCGCCTGGGCGAGCCTGTTCGAGCCGGCGATCCGGCTCGCTGAGCACGGCTTTGTCGTCAGCCGGCGATTGAGCGATGCGATCGGCGCGCAGCGCTATCTGCGACAGGACCGGGCGCGGGCGTACTTCCATAACGCCGATGGAACGCCGCTCGCCGCGGGACAGGTGCTCACGAATCCTGCCTTTGCGTCGACGCTCAAGCGCATCGCCGCCCACGGTGCGAACGCCTTCTACACCGGCGAGATCGCGCGCGACGTCGTGGACACCGCCGATAGCTACACCGCCAACCCGGGCGACCTGACGACCGCCGATCTCGCGGCCTACCGTGCGCGCGTCCGCAAGCCGGTCTGCGGGCAATACCGACGCTACCGGGTCTGCGGCGTTCCGCCGCCGTCGTCGGGCGGCATTGCCGTCCTGCAGATGCTGGGGATGCTGGAGCGGTTCGACATGGGATCGATCGGCAGCAGCGATTTGATCAGCGCCCACTTGTTCAGCGAAGCGGGACGCCTCGCCTATGCCGACCGCGACATGTACGTGGCAGACCCGGATTTCACCGCGGTGCCGGCCGGGCTCACCGATCGCGCCTACCTGCGCGAGCGCTCGCGACTGATCCGTCTCGACTCGAGCATCGGCTATGCCGCCCCGGGTGATCCGCCGCCGATCGCCGCGACGGACGACGCCGGCTTCGGACGGGGCGAAGCGCTGGAATTGCCGTCGACCTCGCATATTTCCATCGTCGATCGCTATGGCAATGCGGTGGCGATGACCACAACGATCGAAGATACGTTCGGCAGCAAGCTGATGACCGCCGGCGGATTTCTGCTCAACAACGAGCTGACCGACTTCAGTTTCGTCCCATCCCAGGGCGGCCGTCCCGTCGCCAATCGCGTCGAGGGCGCCAAGCGTCCGCGCTCGGCGATGGCGCCGACGATCGTCTACGATGCGCAGGGACGGGTCGCCGTCGTCGCCGGCTCGCCCGGCGGTCCAGCCATTATCAATTACGTTGCCAAGACGCTGATCGCCATACTCGATCGCGGGCTCGATCCGCAGACCGCCATCGATCTGCCCAATATCGGCAGCCGCAATGGTCCGACCGAGCTCGAACGCGGCACCCGGGCAGAGGCGCTTGCAGCGAAGCTCGAGGCATTGGGGGAGGCGACGCAGATCGTCGATCAGAACAGCGGCCTGCAGGTGATCGTGCGCTCCGCCGGGCGCTGGCACGGCGGCAGCGATTCGCGCCGCGAAGGGACGGTACGCGGTGACTGACGACAAGCCCGCCCCTGCGAGCGCGCATCGGATTGTCATCGTCGGCGGGGGCGCCGGTGGCTTGCCGCTGGCGACGGCACTCGGCGACAAGCTCGGCCGCCGTGGCAAGGCCGCGATCACGCTGGTCGATCGCGCCGAAACCCATGTGTGGAAGCCATTGCTGCACGAAGTCGCCGCCGGCCGGATGGATGCGGCCGCGCACGATGTCGATTACCTCGCCGTCGCGTACTGGCATGACTTCCGCTTTCGCCAAGGCGCGGTCGGCGGCCTGAACCGGGCCCGCCGCGAGCTCAAGCTGTGCCCGGTCAACGACGACGATGGCAGGCAGATCCTGCCCGAGCGCATCGTTCCCTACGACACGTTGATTTTCTGCATCGGCAGCACGACCAACGATTTCGGCATTCCCGGTGTCGCCGCGCACGCGATTTCGCTGGACACGCCGCTCGACGCGGAGCGCTTTCACCGCCGACTGCTCGCCGCCGCGGTGCGTGCTGATGGCGAAGCGGGGGAGGGCCGATCGGCCCATGTCGACATCGTGATCATCGGCGCGGGCGCAACCGGCGTCGAGCTGGCGGCGGAGATACGCCAGACCACGCGCACCCACGCCGTCTACGGTCTGGACAAGCTCGATCCCGCGCGTGATATCCACCTGACGCTGCTCGAGGCGGCGCCCCGCATTCTGCCGCAACTGGGCGAACGGATTGCCAAGGCTGCGACAGAGCTTCTCGGCAGGCTGGGCATCGCCGTGCGGACCGGCGAGCGCGTCGTCGCCGTCGACGAGGAGGGCGTGCACACCGCCGACGGCGCGGCGCTTCACGCCGATCTGATCGTCTGGGCCGCCGGCATTCAGGCGCCGCCGCTGCTGGCCAACCTCGACGGTCTGGAGGTGAATCGCGCCAACCAGCTGGTCGTCGCAGCGACCTTGCAGACTACGCGCGACCCCGACATCTTCGCCTTTGGCGATTGTGCCGCGGCTCCCTGGCTCGGCAAGGACGGTGCGCTGGTGCCGCCGCGGGCGCAGGCGGCGCGACAACAGGCGGCTCTGCTGGTCCATACGATGCGGGCGCGGCTGGCCGGTTCGCCGCTGCCCGAGTTTCATTTTCGCGACTTCGGTTCGCTGGTCTCGCTTGGCGAATTATCGGCGGTCGGCAACCTGATGGGCCGTCTTATCGGCGGCAGCATGCTGATCCAGGGACTGATCGCCCGCGCGATGTACGCGTCGCTGTACAAGCTGCATCAGGCGTCGATCCACGGTTACTTCCGCGTGACGCTCGACACCATAGGACGCTTTCTGCGGCGCCGCATGGAACCGCGCGTCAAGCTGCATTGACGCCCGCCGGCGCAGCCGGCTACCAGATCGTCACGCGCTTTTCGGGCGGCAGGTACATCTTGTCGCCGGGCTTTACGTCGAACGCGCGGTAGAACGCGTCCTGATTGATGACCGCGGCATTGGATCGAATCGTATTCGGCGAGTGCGGATCGCTCTTGATCAGGCGCACCGTGTAGTCGTCGCGCATTTTGGTGCGCCAGCCTTGCGATGAGCCCATGAAAAAGCGCTGATCTCCGGTCAGCCCGTCGATCACCGGCGCTTCCTTCCCGCCGAGCGAGATGCGGTACGCCTTGTACGCGATCGCGAGCCCCGAGTTGTCGGCGATGTTCTCGCCCAGCGTCAACTCTCCGTTCACGTGGTAGCCAGCCACCGGTTCATAGGCGCTGTACTGCTGGACCAGGGCCTTGGTCTTGGCCGCGAATTTTTCATGATCCTCGGCCGTCCACCAGTCGTGCAGGTTGCCGTCGCCGTCGTACTGGCTGCCCTGGTCGTCGAAGCCATGGCTGATCTCGTGGCCGATGACCGCGCCGATCGCGCCGTAATTGACCGCGTCGTCGGCTTGCGCATCGAACAGCGGCGGCTGCAGGATGGCCGCGGGAAACACGATCTCGTTGAGCTCAGGGTTGTAATAGGCGTTGACCGTTTGCGGCGTCAGCAGCCATTCGTCGCGATCGATCGGCTTGCCGAGCTTGGCGATGTTGCGGCGATATTCGAATTCGTTAGCGCGCATCACGTTGCCGACCAGATCAGTCGACACGATCCTTAGCGTCGAGTAGTCGCGCCATTTTTTCGGATAGCCGATCTTGGGCATGAACTTGGCGAGCTTGTCGAGCGCCTTCGCCTTGGTCGTTGAGCTCATCCAGTCGAGGTCGCCGATACTCTTACGATAGGCGGACAGAAGATTCGCGACCAGCGCATCCATCCGCGCCTTGCTCTCCGGCGGAAAGTATTGCTCGACATAGACCCTGCCCAAATCCTCCCCGATCGAATCGTCGACGAGCTGCACGCCGCGCTTCCAACGCGGCCGAATTTCCGGCGTGCCGTTGAGCGCCGTGCCGTAAAACGCGAAATTGGCGTCGACATAAGGCTTGGAAAGATAGGGCGCGAAAGCGCTCAGCACGTGCCAGCGGAAATACGCCTTCCACACCGGCAACGGCGTCTGGTCGAGGATTTTCGCGAATGCGGTGATATAGCTCGGCTGGCTGACGATCAGATAGCCGACCTTGCCCTTGATGCCGGCGCTTTCCATGTAGCGCTTCCAGTCGTAGCCCGGCGCGAGCGAGCCGAGCTTGTCGAGGCCGACCTTGTTGTAGGCCTTGATCGGGTCGCGCAGCTCGACTTTGGTCCACTGCACCCTGGCGAGCTCGGTCTCGAGGGCGACGATCGCCGAGGCGTCCCGCGTCGCATCGGGATCGCCGGCCATGGCCATCATCTGTTCGACGTGCGTGCGGTACTTGGCGCGCGCCGCGCTGAGCCTGGCGTCGCCATCCAGCAGATAGTAATCGCGGTCCGGCAAGCCGAGACCCGCCTGCCCGAGATCGACGATATAACGGGTCGAGTCCTTGTTGTCCTGGTGCACCTGCGCGGCAAACGGCGCATTGACGCCGATCCGGGCCAGATGCCCGATAGCGGTCGCGACGTCTTGCTTGCTCTTGATCGCCTCGATTCGGGCGAATTCTGCGGCGAGCGGCTTGGTCCCCAGCGCTTCGAGCCGAGCCTCGTCCCTGAAGCTGCGATACAGATCGCCGATGCGCTGCGGTGCGCCCGGCTTCGGATGCGCCTGCGCGCTTTCCTTCTCGACGATGCCGCGCAATTGCAGCTGGGTGTCGTCGTAGATCTTGCTGCCTGCGCCGTACGCGGCCTTGTCCGGGGGAATCTCGGTCGTGGCGAACCATTTGCCGTTGACGTATCCCGACAGATCGTCCTGCGGCCGCACTTTGGGTTCGATCTGGCTCATGTCGATGCCGGAACGCAAAGGCGCGGATGCGTCGGCGGCACGGGCCCGGGATTGCGCGCCCGGCGGCTCGGCCGCCTGCGCGCCGACAGCGAGAACGCAGAGGCAAAGGGAACTCAACAGAAATCGTTTCATTTTTTCCACCATAACGAAATTCAATATTAGGGCGTCTGTTACTGTCGCCCTGACGCGGGGCTGCGCTTGGACGATGAAACGCCATGCCACCGCGATTGTCGCAGGCGGAGCCACTTTCGCGTGCGGCTTTGGATTCGCCGCGCCCCGAGGCGACCAAACGCCGCCGGCGGCGACGAATTCATGCCCACTGGTTAGGGCCCCGGGATTATGCCAGCGCGGCACCGAAGGACGCCGACCGGGCGATATACTGCGGCCTCACTCCCAAGCCGAGACCCCGAGATGTTGTCCGAGCTCCTGTCCGCGGCGATCCTGCTGATTCTGGTGATCGACCCGTTCGGCAACGTGCCTTTGGTCGTCAGCTCCCTGCAGGCGACCCCTCCCCCGCGCCGCCGGTGGATTGTGCTGCGCGAATGCGTGATCGCTTACGCGGTGCTGCTCGCCTTCCTGTTCGGCGGCCGCGCGTTCCTGATGCTGATGCATGTCTCCGAGACATCGCTTTCGATCGCGGGCGGCGTCATTTTGTTCCTGATCGCCCTGAGGATGGTTTTTTCGCATCCCGAGGGCATCTTCGGCGACACCAGCGGCAGCGAGCCTCTGCTGGTGCCGCTGGCGATCCCCGCGATCGCCGGACCGTCGGCGCTGGCGACGGTCATGCTGATGGCCTCGCGCGAGCCCGAGCACATCGACGTGTGGCTGCTCGCCCTGACGATAGCGATGGTGGCGACGACGCTGGTGCTGCTTGCCGCCGGCCGGCTGCAGCGGCTGTTGGGCGAGCGCGGGATGCGCGCGTTCGAGCGCCTGATGGGACTCGTGCTTACCGCGGTCGCCGTCGAAATGCTGCTCGGCGGGATCAAGAGCATCGCCGCGCAGTTTCGCGGCTGACACCTGGCCGCTCAGGCGGCCAGCAACCACCCGGCTTCGCGGCGCACGGCACCCGCGCGCTCCAGCTCGGTGATCAGCGCCTCGGCCAGCTCGGCGGGAGGCAGATGGAAAAATCGCTGGTTGAATTCGCGATAGATTTCGACGCGATCGACATAGTCAGGCATTTCGGCCAGCGGCAAGCGTCTTTGGTCGAGCAGGGCGAAACTCAGTAGAGCTTTGAGCGCGTACTTCGCCACGCGCAGGCTGCTGGCTTCAAACGCGGCGGTACGTTGGTAGGCGCGTTCGAGCGCCGCGGCGACATCGGTGAAGGGCGCGCCGTGACCCGGAATCACGATGCTGACGTCCAGTCCCGCCAGCATGTCGAGCGTCGCGCGCGTGGCTGGCAACGCGCGCGGGTCGATTTCGCGCGGCATCACCAGCCCATAGCCGTTTTCCCACAAGGCGTCGCCGGAGATCAGGATACCGTGCTCGGGATTGTGGAATACCAGCGCGGCCATGTCGTGCCCCGGCGCCGCAAGCGCCCGCCATTCGAGTCCGCCCCACACCTTGGTTTCGCCGGGCCGGATGACTTCGTCGTAGTTGAAGCGGTCGGTTCGCTGGTCGCAATAGCCGAGCAGCAGGGCCATCTCATCCCAACGATCGATGAGCGGCGCCTCGGCCGCAGGCAGCGCGATCGGGCACCGGTAATGCGCCTTGATGGTCGCGTTGCCGCCAATGTGATCGCTGTGACAATGCGTGTTGACCAGCTTCGCAAGCGGCTCGGCGCCGATGCCGGCCGGCGTGGCGAGCAGCGCCATCGTGAGCGGCGCATGGCGCACGTAGCCTGAGTCGATCAGCACGTGACCATCGCGGCTTTTGAGCAGTACGTTGTTCGACGAAAGCCAGTCGCGGACGAAGACGTGCAGTTGCGGCGGCAGCTTCGGCGACGTACTCATTGCAGCCTGCCCAGAAACTCCTCGATCAGCCCGACGCGATCCTCGACCGTCGGTGCCGCGCGCTCGATGCGCACGCGGTCCTGGCCGGCAAAGCGGTAGCGGCCGTCCTGCTGGATCAGCGCGATCAGCTTGCCGGCATCGAACGGCGGCCGCGGGGCGAACAGTATCTGCGAGCGGTCGGGGCCGGCGTCGACCTTGACCACGCCGAGCGGCTTCGCCAGCAGGCGCAGCCGGTGGCAATAGAGCAGCGCCTGCGCCTGCTCCGGCGGCAGGCCGAAGCGATCGATCAGCTCCTCCTGCATCGACGTGAGCTCGGCCGCGGTGTCGCAATTGGCCAGCCGCTTGTAGAGAACCAATCTCTCGTGCACGTCGTTGCAGTAGGTCTCCGGCAACAGCGCCGGAACGTGCAGGTTGATCTCGGTCGTGACGCCCATCGGATCGTTGAGATTCGGCTCGCGCCCGGAGCGCAGCGAATCGACCGCGGCCTTGAGCATTTCGGTGTAGAGCTGGAAGCCGATCTGCTGCATCTCGCCGGACTGCTCGTCGCCGAGCACCTCTCCGGCGCCGCGGATCTCGAGGTCGTGCATCGCCAGATAGAAGCCGGAGCCCAGGTCTTCCATCAGCTGTATCGCCTCGAGGCGCTTCTTCGCTTGGACCGAAAGCGCCTCCTCGCGTGGTGTCAGCAGGTACGCGTACGCCTGGTGGTGCGATCGGCCGACGCGGCCGCGCAGCTGATGGAGCTGCGCCAGGCCGAACTTGTCGGCGCGATGGATGATGATCGTGTTGGCGGTCGGCACGTCGATGCCGGTCTCGATGATCGTCGAGCAAAGCAGCAGGTTGGATCGCTGCTGATAGAAGTCGCGCATCACGCGCTCCAGCTCGCGCTCGGGCATCTGACCGTGGGCGATCGCGATGCGGGCTTCGGGCATCAATGCCTCGAGCTTCTGTCCCATCGTCGCGATCGTGTCGATGTCGTTGTGCAGAAAGTAGATCTGTCCGCCGCGCTTGAGCTCGCGCAGGCAGGCTTCGCGCACGATGCCAGGCGAGTATTGCGATACGAAGGTCTTGATCGACAGGCGCCGCTCGGGCGCGGTCGCGATCACCGAAAAGTCGCGCAGTCCCTCCAGCGACATCGCCAGGGTGCGCGGAATCGGCGTCGCGGTCAGCGTCAGCACGTCGACCTCGGCGCGCAGGCGCTTCAGCTGCTCCTTCTGCCGCACGCCGAAGCGGTGCTCCTCGTCGATCACCACGAGGCCGAGGCGCTTGAATTTCACGTCGCGCTGGATCAGCTTGTGCGTGCCGATGACCAGATCGATGCGTCCGCTGGCAAGGCCCTCCAGCACCGTCTTCATCTCGGCCGCCGAGCGGAAGCGCGACAATTCGGCGAGCTTCACCGGCAGGTCGCCGAAGCGGTCGGAGAAGGTCTGGAAATGCTGCTCGACCAGCAAGGTGGTCGGCACGAGCACGGCGACCTGCTTGCCGTCCGCGACCGCGACGAACGCCGCACGCAGCGCCACCTCGGTCTTGCCGAATCCGACGTCGCCGCAGACCAGCCGGTCCATCGGCTTGCCGGAGGTTAGATCGCGGATCACTGCCTCGATGGCGGCAGCCTGATCGGGCGTCTCCTCGAAGCCGAATCCTGCGGCGAACGCCTCGTATTCGTGCAGGTCGTACTTGAACGCGTGCCCCTGCCTGGCGGCGCGCTGGGCGTAAAGGTTCAACAGCTCGGCCGCGGTGTCGTGCGCGCGCTGCGCCGCCTTTTTCTTCGCCTTATCCCATTGCCCG
>JBDTNP010000440.1:0-1508 GCA_039933695.1 Betaproteobacteria bacterium
CCGTGACAATCAGTGCGACATGACTCAGTGCCTGGGGGAAATTGCCGAGCTGCCGTCGGGCGCCCGGGTCGTACTCTTCGGCCAGCAGGCCGACGTCATTGCTCAGACCGAGCAGGCGTTTGAACAGCCGTTCGGCTTCGGCATGCCGGCCGGCGAGGCACAAATTGTCGACCAGCCAGAACGAGCACGGCAGGAACAACCCTTCGCCGGGGGGAAGCGCGTCGACTTCGGGCAGGGTGCGATAGCGCGCGACCAGGCCATCGACGACGAGGTCGCGACGGATCGCCGCCAGCGTGCCGCGCACGCGGCGATCGTCCGGCGGGAGGAATCCGACGATCGGAAGCAACAGCAGGCTCGCGTCGACTTCGTGCGAGCCATAGTGTTGGACGAAACTGTTGCGCGAGGCGTCGTAGCCGTTGCGGCAAACCTGGGCATGGATCCGCGCGCGCAGCGCCCGCCAGCGCTGGACCGGCCCCGGCAGGCCATACTGCTCGACTGCCTTGATCGCCCGATCGACGGCGACCCAGGCCATCACCTTCGAGTGCGTGTAGTGCCGCCTCGGCCCGCGCATTTCCCAAATGCCGTTGTCGGGCTCGGTCCAGATCTTTTCCAGGTAGCGCAAAAGCGCGCGCTCGAAGTTCCAGGCATCGGCATCCGGGTCGAGGCCAGCGCTTCGCGCGAGCTGCAGCGCTTCGATGACGTGGCCGTAGATGTCCAGCTGCGACTGAAACGCCGCGGCGTTGCCGATGCGCACCGGCGCGGATTTTTCGTACCCGGGCAGCCACGGCAGTATGTATTCGGTCAACTGGCGCTCGCCGGACACGCCATACACCGTCTGCATGTCCTCCGGCCTGCCGGCCGCAGCGCGCAGCAGCCAGGCTCGCCAGGCGTGGGCCTCGTCGCGATAGCCGGCGAGCAGCAGCGCATACAGCGTGAAGGTCGCGTCGCGCGGCCAGCAATAGCGGTAGTCCCAGTTGCGCACGCCGCCGATCGCTTCGGGCAGCGAAGTGGTCACCGCCGCGACGATGCCGCCGGTCGGCGCGTAGGTCAGCGCCTTCAGGGTGATCAGAGAGCGCAGGACCGCATCGCGCCAGCGCCCGTCATAGCTGCAACGGGCCGACCAGCCCTGCCAATGGCGGGCAGTCGCATCGACCGCCGCATTGGGGTCGATCGGCAGCGGGCGCGGCAGATGCGAGGCAAAGTGCGTCAGCACGAAGGCAACGCGCTCGCCCCGCGCGACGGTAAACGAAGCGACGGTCGTAAATCCCTTGCCATGCACCGGCACGGCGGTGCGCAATTCGACCGATTCGGGTCCGGAGGTCGCGAGCAGCGCCCCATCGACGCGATGGACCCAGGGAATGATCGCACCGTAGCCGCCGCGTATCACCAGCTCCATGCGCATGTTCACACGGCCGCGCAGGCCCTCGACGATGCGGACGATGTCGGTGCGGTCCTCCCACGGAGGCATGCAGTCGACGACGCGTACCGTGCCGCCTGCGGTGTGGAAG
>JBDTNP010000441.1:0-8977 GCA_039933695.1 Betaproteobacteria bacterium
CAGGAACGCGTCGGCGATGACGTCCTTGACGATGATATCGCGCCCGGTCTTCGGGTTGCGGAATTTGCACCACGGGCCGCCGTCGATGGCCACGGCGCCGAACTCCTTCTGCGCCAGCGCATAGCCCCAGTCGCGGAATCCGCCCTCGGTGAACTTCATGATATTGCCCTTGTGTACCAGGGTCATCGACTTGCGGTCGTTGTCGATCGCGTACTGGAGCGCCTTGCGCACCAGCCGCTCGGTGCCCTCGCGCGACACCGGCTTGACGCCGATCCCCGACGTGGCGGGGAAACGGATCTTCTTCACCGCCATGTCGTCGATCAGGAACTTGATCAGCTTTTTCGCGCCGGGCGATTCGGCTTCCCACTCGATGCCCGCGTAGATGTCTTCCGAGTTCTCGCGGAAGATCACCATGTCGGTCTTTTCGGGGCTCTTGAGAGGGCTCGGCACGCCGGAAAAGTAGCGAACCGGCCGCAGGCAGACGTAGAGATCGAGCTGCTGGCGCAGTGCGACGTTGAGCGAGCGGATGCCACCGCCGACCGGGGTGGTCAGCGGTCCCTTGATCGATACGACGTATTCCTTGAGGATCGTCAGCGTTTCATCGGGCAGCCAGACATCGGCGCCATAGACCTTGGTCGATTTTTCGCCGGCGAAGATTTCCATCCAGTGGATGCGGCGCTTGCCGCCGTAGGCTTTTGCCACTGCCGCGTCGACGACCTTGATCATTACCGGCGTGATGTCTATGCCGGTGCCGTCGCCCTCGATGTATGGGATGATCGGCTGCTCGGGAACCTTCAGGCTATAGTCGCTGTTTACGGTAATCTTCTCGCCGCCGGCCGGGACGCTGACGTGCTGATAGCTGGGCATGAATTCTCCTGAATGCGGCCGCCGCAGCCGCACAAACTACTGATTATCCGCGATTCCGACTCGGCCTGCCATGCCGCCATGCTATGATGCGGCTTCGCGCCGCGTCTCCTTCCGGCGTTTCGAACGCGTCGTTCGCGTCGCAGCAGCAACCTGCCCCCTACCGTTGATGGATTTACCCCTATTCCCTCGACTCGCGAGCATCCGAGCGCCGCGCGCGGCCGCGGTCGATCCGAGCGTCGCGCGCTTGCCCGCGAGATCGCGAGGACGATGATTCGCCGCCTTCTCGCGCGCCTGGTTCCCGGACGCATTGCGGCTGAGCCGCGCGTTTACGGCCCGGCCGCGCATCCGGTCCGACGAAGCCAGATTTCCCGCGGTGCGCAGGACGTCGTGCGCAAGCTTCAGCAGGCGGGATTCAAGGCGTTTGTCGTCGGCGGCGCGGTGCGCGACCTGCTGCTCGGCATCACGCCCAAGGACTTCGATCTGGCGACCAACGCGACGCCCGAGCAGGTCAAGGCGCTGTTTCGCCGCGCCTTCATCATCGGGCGGCGGTTCCGCCTGGTGCACGTGCTGGCCGGGGCGGAGACGATCGAGGTCGCGACGTTCCGGTCGCGGCAAACCGGCGACGACATCGCCGACGAGCACGGCCGGCTGCTGTCGGACAACGTCTTCGGCACGCAGGCCCAGGACGCCGCCCGGCGCGACTTCACGATCAATGCATTGTATTTCGATCCGACGACCGAGGAAGTCTGGGACTACGTCGGCGGCGTGGCCGACATCAAGGCGCGGCGGCTGCGCCTGATCGGCGACCCGGTGACGCGCTACCGCGAAGACCCGGTTCGCATGCTGCGCGGAGCGCGGCTGGCCGCGAAGCTCGGGATCAGCATCGAAAAGAAAACCGCCGCGCCGATTCCAGTGTTGGCGCCGCTGATCCACAACGTCCCTCCGGCACGCCTGTTCGACGAAATGGAAAAGATCCTGCTGTCGGGGCACGCCGCCGAATCGGTCAAGAGCCTGCGCCAGCACGGGCTGCACCACGGCGTGCTGCCGTTGCTCGATGTGATCCTCGAACAGCCGCTGGGCCAGCGCTTCGTCGATCTCGCGCTGGCCAACACCGACCGGCGCGTGCTCGAAGGCAAGTCGGTGACGCCGGCATTCCTGTTCGCTTCGCTGTTGTGGCACGAGGTTCTCGCCGGCTGGACCGCGGCGCAACAGCGCGGGGAGCGCCCGACGCCGGCGCTGTTCGAAGCGATGGATCGCGTCCTCGAGCAGCAGGCCGAGCGCCTGGCGATTCCGCGCCGCTTCGAGTCGACTATCAAGGAAATCTGGGCGCTGCAGCCGCGCTTCGAGCAGCGTGCCGGGCAGCGCCCGTTCCGCCTGCTCGAGCATCCGCGTTTCCGCGCCGCGTATGACTTTCTGGTCTTGCGCTGCGAGAGCGGCGAATTGCAAGGTGATCTCGCGGGTCTCGCCGACTGGTGGACGAAGTTCCAGGATGCCGACACCGCGGAGCGCGAGCGGATGCTCAAGCCCGACGAGGCGCCGAAAAAGCGTCGCCGCTCGCGCAGCCGGGGACGCAAGCGCGAGTCCGCACCGAACGAAGCCGCCGCGGATGCCGCAGCCGAGGGCGAAGAAAGCGCCGAGTAAGGGCCCGTGCAGCGATTCCGGCATTCGCCCGGCGCCTCGCTCGCCTATGTCGGCATCGGCAGCAACCTCGCCCATCCGCGCCGCCAGCTCGCGCGCGCGGTCGCCGAAATGGCGCGCCTGCCGCGCACCCGCTTGGCCGCCGTTTCGCCGAACTACCTGAGTGAACCGCTCGGAGCGAACGGTCTACAGCCCGACTACGTCAACGCGGTCGCCGCGCTGGTGACGTCGCTGGCGGCTGCTGCGCTGCTCAAACACATGCGCGCGATCGAGCGGCGCCACGGCCGACCGCCGGCAAAGCAACGCCTGCGCAATGCAGCGCGGACGCTCGATCTCGATTTGCTACTATTCGGCCGTCGCCGTTCGCGGCAACGACAGCTGACCTTGCCGCATCCACGCATGCATCAGCGCGCGTTCGTGCTGAGGCCGCTGCTGGACATCGCGCCGGCGGCGCTCATCCCCGGCCGCGGCACTGCCCGCCGCTGGCTGCGCGAATTGCACGGACAGCGCATCGCCCGCACGCGCCGCCACACCCGGTTGTAGCGACAAGCCGCCATGGATATCGAGAAATGCCGTTATATTGTCGTCGAGGGCCCCATCGGCGCGGGCAAGACCAGCCTCGCCCGGACCCTTGCGCTCTCGCTCGGCGCCGACACCTTGCTCGAGGCGCCCGACGAGAATCCTTTTCTCCCCAGGTTCTACGAGGACATGCGTCGCTTCGCGCTGCCGACGCAGCTCAATTTCCTTTTCCAGCGCGTCGACCAGCTGCGCGGATTGGCACAGCTCGACATGTTCGCGCGACATACGGTCGCCGATTTCCTGCTCGACAAGGACCCTCTGTTCGCCCGGCTGAACCTCTCCGACGACGAGTTCGCGCTGTACGACAAGGTGTATTCGCATCTGAAGCTGCAGACGCCGACACCCGACCTCGTCATCTATCTGCGGGATATCCGAGCAATACCTTGCGCGGCTGGCCGACGCGTACAGCCGCTATTTCTACCAGTATGCCGGCGCGCCGCTGCTGATCGTCAACAGCGAGCGCCTGAACTTCGTCGACGAGCCCGGCCATCTGCAGCTGCTGCGCGGCCGGATCGGCGCGATGCGAGGCCAGCGCGAATTCTTCAATCTCGGCACGAGCTAGCGCGCCGGCGGCCGTTCATTCGGCTTTTCGCCGCGCGCGCAGCGGGCGCAGGGCCATCGTGTTGCCCGCGATCGCGAGCACGACGCCCAACGCGCCAACCCACGTCCAGCGGTAGCCTTCGAACAAAGTCGAGAGCGCCAGCGCGATCACCGGCGTTGCCACAGCAGTGTAGGCGGCGCGGGCCGCACCGACGCGCTGCAACAGGGTGAGGTACGCACCGAACGCCACGACGCTGCCGAACAGCGCCAGATAGGCGAGCGACAACAGATAACCGGGCCCTGCGTCGAACGTCCACTCGACGCCATGCACCGACGCCACGACGGCCGCGACGATGGCGCCATAGGCCATGCCCCACGCGTTGCCGGCCAACGTGGGTATGCCGGCGCGCTGGTTGCGCTGCGCGATCAGGTTGCCGCCGCTGGCGATGATGGTCGCGCCCAGACCGAACAGGACGCCGTAGGCCGTCGCGCCGCCGCCGCGCGCCACGACCAGCTCCGGCAGGAACAACAGCGCGACGCCGGAAACGCCTATCGCGGCAGCGATGAAAGTCCGCGCGGTCAACGGCGTGCCGAAGAATGCGCGCATGCCGATCGGGTTCAGGAACACGATCGTCGAAAACAGCACAGCTACCAGGCCCGAGGTCACAAAACGCTCGGCCCAGTAAACGCCGACGTAATTCAGTCCGAACAACGTCACGCCCACCGCGGCCAGATAAGCGTGGTCCCGGCGCGAAAAGCGCAGCGAGCGCCCCGTCGCCAGGCACCAGGCCGCCAGCAGTGCCGCCGCGAGCGCGAAGCGATACGAGACCGAGACTTCGGGAGCGACATCGGTGAGCTGATACTTGATCGCAAGCCAGGTCGATCCCCAGATCGCCGATGGCACGGCAAACAGCCAGAGGGCTCCGATGCGCATGCGCTCAATCAGCGCACTTGCGACCGGCCGCCAGCCGCGTCGACTGTATGCAACAAGCCGAATGCCACGATAGCGATAAAGAGGCCGACGGGGCGCAGGCCGGTCGCTTCTTGCGACGCAATTCCTTCCCGAAGGTGATACCGAAGAGGTACACGGTAGCTAGACGAACGAATGACGGAGCGTGGCGCGACCCGGAAGCTTACCGCAGCCAAAGCGACGGCTGTCGCTGGTTTCATCCCTCGGCATGGAACTTGCTCAATTCACTGCGAAAACCGGATCGCGTCGGCAGATCGCAAGTGTCCGACCGGTACCGGTTACTTTTGCTCGAGGCTGTCATGCGAATTTCGACCTTGATCGCTGCGGTAGCCGGCCCGATCACCGGCGCGCTTGCTTTGCTGGTGACGCCTTGCGCGCTGGCTCTTTCGCTCGGCGACGCCGCGCCGCAATCGTCGCTCGGGCAGCCGCTGCGCGTCGTCGTCCCGATCGACGCCGCCAAAGCTCAGTCGCTCACCGCCGCCTGCGTCCGCGTCATCGCCGACACGTCGGGTGGCAACGGGCCGCCGCGCCTACTGACGGGCAGAGTCACTATTGATCGCACCGCGGCCGGAACGCAGCTGCTGGTGACGACTGCGCGGGCCGTCAATGACCCGGTCGTCCGCCTTGCCGTGCAAGCCGGATGCGACGGAACGACCCGCCGCGACTACGTGTTGCTGCTCGATCCACCGACCGCCGGCGCGGCCGCCGCGGTCGTCGCCCAGCGCGGCGCCGATGCGGCGCCTGTCGCCACGGCTGCCGTGCCGCGCGTGGCGAAGCGCGCGCCGAGCGGCGTTGTCCATGTCGCGACAGCGGCGTCCGAGGCCGCCCCTCGCGCGCCGTCACCAGCGATCGCCGCGATCGAACCGGTGCGCCAGCCGCCAACCATGCGGTCGAGTCCGGGCGGAAGCTCTTTCATTCCTGAAGCCGCGGCGGCGGGATTGCCGCGCTCGTCGTCGAGCCAGAACGGGTTGACGATGTCCGATGCCGAATCGCCGGTCGCACCTTGGTGGCCGCTTGCCGCCGCCTTGCTGGTTGTCGGCGCGCTGGCGCGCTGGCTGGTGCCGATGCGCCGCCGTTCGATGGACCCGCCGGCATGGGTCGCCCCAACCGCGCGCACCGAACCCAATCCTTCGGTTTCCCGCGCAACGACATCCAAGGCCTTCGGCAAGACGGGGCACTTCGCCGCGATGACCGAGCCCGGCCCCGGGTTCCCTCGCGGCGCGCCGAAGACCGAACGCACCGCACCGAGCGCGGACACTACGACGACCAGGCCGCAGCCAGGCGCAGTCAAGGCCGCGGGCACGAGCGAGGATCGCCGCTTTGCCGACTTCGACGCCGACATGCTGGAAGAACAAACGATCAGGGCGGAGTGGGCCAAGGCGGTCAGCGATGGCGCGATCGACATCGGCAGCGATTCGATCCTGAAGGCGATCGACGAAGCCGAACGCGAGACCCAAGGCGCTCCGGCGCAGGTCGCGCTCGACCGTTCGCTCGACGACGAGCTGCTGCCGAAAAAGTCGCGCAGCTGACGTCGAGGCGGCTGCTCGCTTCGGCCCGCATTCAGGCGGTCAATCGCCGCGGCTATTTCGCTGCAGGCCTGATCAGCGCTCCAACCTTGAGTTCGGACGAAGGATCGAGCACCGCCCTCTCGCCGCTTCCGGCTTCGCCGACGAACACGGTCAGCTCCCCGAGTTTGCGGCCCGGCGTCACCGCCACTTCCGCCGCCTTATCGTCGCGAATCACGTAGAGCACCGTCCTGCCGTCGCGTTGCGTCAGCGCGCCGGCGCTCACCGCGGTCAGCGGCAGCTGCTGCTCGGCGGTGACCATCTGCGAAAGAAACGAAACCCTGGCGCTCATTTCCGGCAGCACGCGCTGATCGATGGCGTCGAAATGCACCTTCACCGTTGCCTTGGCGCGGTCGACGGCGGGCACGATACGCGCGACGGTGCCGAGAAAGCGCGCATCCGGCAGCGCGTCGAGCACGATCTCACAAGGCTGGCCGACACGAACCTTGACCAGGTTCGCTGCGGAAACGTCGGCCTCGATTTCCAGCGTGCTCATGTCGGCAATGCTGGCCACCGCGCGCTTGGAATCGGCCCTCGATGAAAACGGCGTTACCAGATCGCCGACATCGGCGCTTTTCGACAGGATGACGCCGTCGAACGGCGCACGGATGAGCATGTCCTGCCTCGCCTTGACGTCGCCGGCTTCCAGCCGCGCGATGACCTCTCCCGCCTTGACGCGCGACCCTTCGGCCACACCCAGCCATTCGAGGCGGCCGGAAACCTTCGACGATATCGTCGCCTTGCGCGGCGCGACGACGTACCCGGTCGAGTCGAGCAGCGCAAACTCGCGCGAAGGATGGACGATGACGATCGGCGTCGTCGCCACGATCGTCGCACGCGGCCGGGTCGCATACCATGCCTCGGCGCCGACAAGGATCAGCGCTATGGCTGCGAGCGCCAACCAGCGGCCGCGTCGACCGCGCGTCGAAGCGAGCGCGCTCATCCTGAGAGAAACGGCTCGATCGCCGCCGCCACGCTCTCCGGCTGATCGTGGTGCAGCATGTGCCCGGCGTCGCCGATCGTCGTCATGCGGCCATCGCGAAAGCTCGCGACCCGGCGCTCGAGCCCCGCCCGATCCTCGCCCAGCCAGCGCGGCACAAACGAATCGCTGGCAGCCACCCACAGCACCGGCGCCGTGACCCGTTGCCATGCCGCGCGCACCTCCTCGGTCCGGTAGACGGTGGGAAATGGCAGCTTGTGGCGAGGATCCGAGCGCAGTCGCGCACTGCCGTCGGGCAGGGCCTCCGCCCAGTGCCCGGCGAGGAACTCCGCGTGGTCGCGCGCCATGCGCGGATTGTTCTTCTGCAGCCGATCGGCGACGGCGGCGAGATCCGGATACGGCGCGAACGACGGCGGATCGCGCAGCGCGTCGAGCCACTTCGCCAGCTTGTCGGGGGCGAGCCCGGGCTTCTCGGCGGGAATGCCGAAGCCTTCGAGCGACACCAGCCGCGCGATGCGCTGCGGCCGCACGCCGCCGTAGATGCATGCGACGTTGCCGCCGAGGCTGTGGCCGACGATGCGTGCCGGTGCATCCGGCGTGAAATGTTCGAGCAGCGCGTCGAGGTCCGCTATGTAGTCGGCGAACCAGTAGCCGTCGGCACACCACGCGCTCTGGCCAAAGCCCCGCCAGTCCGGCGCGAGCACACACCAATCTCGGGTCAGCGCGTCGACCAGAAACTGGAACGATGCGCCGACGTCCATCCACCCGTGCAGCATGAAAAGTTTCGGCGCCTCGGCGTCGCCCCAGCTTCGGACGTGGTACGACAGCCCGCGCACGGCGAGGAACTGCGACGTCGAAGGCGTCATGGCCGCAGCGGCCGCGCCGGTCACCGCGCGCTTCGCTCCGCCGTCATTTTTTCTTGCATAGGAAGTTTCCGTCCTGCCATCCGGTGCGGTACTGGCCATCGCTCTTGAAACGCACCGGATCCTTGCGCTCGACGCTGCCGATGCTCGCGCACCCGTCGGCATAGCCTTGCCGATACGGCAATGGGAAGCCTTGCAGATTGACATTGGCCGGCGGATTCGGATTCTTCGTCGGCGGCGCCTGCGGCTTGGCGGGCGCAGCCGGTTCGCTCCCCGGCCCCGCCGGCGGAGGCAGCTCACCACCCGGCGACGACAACGGCGGCGTGACCGTTGCGCAGGCGGCGAGAACAAATGCAATCGCCAGTGCAACGAGGGCGCGGCGCGCCGGTATCTGCGAGGTGGCGATCATCGGGGTCGGCGGCGGAAGCGAGTAAAATTGTACCTCATGAGCGCGTCCGCGGCCGTCCCGCTGTTCATCCATCTGCGCCTGCACAGCGAGTACTCGATCGTCGACGGCATGGTGCGCATCGACGATGCGGTCGACGCCGCGGCGGCAGACCGGATGCCTGCGCTGGCGCTGACCGATCTGGCCAACTTGTTCGGCATGGTCAAGTTCTACAAGGCCGCGCGCACGCGCGGCGTCAAGCCGATCATCGGCTGCGACGTCTGGATCACGCACGAAAAAGAGCGCGATGCGCCGCAGCGCCTGCTGCTGCTCTGCCAGTCGCGCGCGGGCTACCTGCGGCTGGCCGACTGGCTGACCCGCGGGCATCGCGCCAACCAGTACCGCGGACGCGCGGAGTTGCGGCGCGAATGGTTCGCCGAAGGTACCGAAGGCCTGATCGCGCTATCGGGATTCGCCAGCGGCGAAATCGGCCAGGCGCTGGCGCAGGGCAATGCGGCGGCGGCCGGTGCCGCGGCGAGCGCGCTGGCCAGCGCGTCGCCCGGCCGCTTTTATCTCGAAGTGCAGCGGGCCGGCCATCCCGACGACCAGGCGTTGACCGCTGCGACGCTG
>JBDTNP010000442.1:0-14190 GCA_039933695.1 Betaproteobacteria bacterium
TCGAAGGCGATCGAGTTCGTGAAAAAAGGCGCGGAGATCTACAGCAAGGCATAGTGAACTTGGCCGGTCCATCGGGTCCCGGTAGGAGATCGAGCCGCTCGGCCCAGCAAAGAAGACAGACGATGCGCTGCGCAACCGCCGCCATCCGCATCGGCGTCTCCGGCTGGCGCTACCCGCCGTGGCGCGGCGTGTTTTATCCGAAGGGACTGCAGCAGCGGCGGGAGCTGGAATTCGCGTCGCGCGTGTTTCCCTCGATCGAGCTCAACGGCTCGTTCTATTCGCTGCAGCGGCCGGAAAATTACGCGACCTGGTACCAACAGACGCCAGGCGGCTTCGTCTTCAGCGTCAAGGCGCCGCGCTTCATCACTCACATCAAGCGGCTGCGCGACATTGACGCCCCCCTTGCCAATTTTTTTGCCTCGGGGGTGGCCAACCTGGGCGAAAAGCTCGGACCGATCCTCTGGCAGCTTCCGCCGACGATGCGTTACGACCGGCAGGTGCTCGAGGGTTTCCTGGCATCGCTGCCTGCTGACACCGCTGCGGCGTCGCGGCTCGCCCGGCGGCACGACTCCAGGGTCACCGGGCGCGCGCGGATCGCTTTCGGGCCGGTCCGCCGCCTGCGGCACGCGCTGGAAGTGCGCCACAACAGCTTCATCAATCCCGGGTTCATCGATCAATTGCGCCGGCACGATGTCGCGCTGGTGATCGCCGACACCGCGGGCAAATGGCCGCAGGTCGGCGACGTCACCGCGGATTTCATCTACATCCGCCTGCACGGCGACGAGGAGCTTTACCGCAGTGCCTATGTGGAGCCGGTGCTGGCGCGATGGGCGGGACGCATCCGCGCGTGGGCCGGTGGCGGCGAGCCGCGCGGCATCGAGCGCATCGCGCGCGATCCTGCGAACGCGCGCGACAAGCGCGATGTGTTCTGTTATTTCGACAATACCGACAAGGTCGAAGCCCCGGCGAACGCTCGCCGGCTGATGGAAAAGCTCAAGGTCGAATGGTCAGCGCCGGTTCGATCGTCGTCGCCATAAGACGAAATAGACGAGCAGGTTGATCAGCAGCACCGCGGCGCCGATCGCTGTCTGCAGCTCGCGCGTCAGCCCGGGTGGATAGATCAGCGCGACCAGATAATGCTTGACGAAGTCGCCGCCGTATCCGGCCTCGCCGGCGCCGCGGCGCAGCGCGACTTCCAGCGGCGTCAGCGGGCAGATCGATCCGCTGAGCTCGACGAACGCGGCCCACGCTACCGCGGGAAGATGCAGCCACGCGAGACGCGGTGTGCGCAATACCAGCATGCCGCCGCAAAGCACGAACAGCACGAATGCCAAATGCGCTGCCAGAACGGCATCGGCGGCAAAGCGGTAAGGCATGAACGAGGAGAGATCTTGCCGCGGCGGCTGCGGCAGCCCGCGGCGCCGCGTCGAACGGCGAGCGCTACTTGCCCGCGGGCACCGTGATCTTGCGGTCGGCCATGTGTCGCAGGTATGCCAGCAAATCGGTCAGATCACGGTCGCTGAGCAATCGCGGCTCGAAGGCCGGCATCTTGGCGCCGGGCCAGCGACGCAACGTTTGTGGATCGCGAATGAGCCGACGCAGCGCATCGACGCGCATGTACTCAGTGGGGTTGTAGGGGACGTTGAGATCCGGACCGATCGTTGCGTCGCCGCCCAGGTTCAACGTATGGCAGACCGAGCAATTTTTTTCGAAGACCGCGTATCCGCGCCGCACCGCGTCGTGTGCAGACGCCGCCGGGGCAAGCATCGGATAGCGCTTGGCCAGGGGTGCGACGGCCTCGATGCGGGCGACCTGGTACGGCCACTGCTCAGGCGTGACGCGGGCACGCTCGGGATTCAGCCACACCAGGTAGAACGGCCCCGCGCTGGGGCCGCCCTCCGGCTTGAGCGGTGGCCACGGCGCGTCGCCCGGCTCGATCGCCAGATATGCGACCGCACCGCTTCGCGCCAGCAGCAGCGCCGCGGGAAGCGTTGCGACAAAGCCGTCGCTGGCGACGAAGCGCAGCGTGGCGTCGGGCGCGACCCCTTCAAGCAGGCTCGCTGCGGGCACGGCGCGAAAGCTCATCTCGCGCTTGTAGGCGACGTCGTCCGGGATGATGACGCTGATCGCCGCCGGCACGCCGAGCAGGCTCGCCGGAGCGTAGGTCGTCGTCCGCCCGGCGACAGTAATCGTGAGATTAGCCTCGGCCGCCGATGCGATCGCGGAAAAGCCGAGCGCAAGTCCCAGGACGCCGGTCAGCCTCGCTAGAATGCGAAACATTGCGCTCATTCCTCGTGCGCGGCGAGCCGCACGATATACCCGCCGGACTTTTCGTCGCGCTCGAGTCGAAGGCTTCCTGCCTGCTCAGCGGCTTCGAGCATGCCGTTGAACGAGCGGAAGCCGTAATACGATTCGTTGAAGCCGGGACGCACGCGCTTGACCGCCTGCTTGACCATCGATCCCCAGATCTTGTCGTCGCCGCCGCGCTCGGACACCAATGCCTCGACGGTGCTGACGATAATGTCGATCGCTTCCTGCTGCCGGCCGGCGTCGGCTTGTTTCCCGTCCGGTCGCGCCTGGACTTGGGGCCCGGCGGCGTCCCTGCCGTCGACGTGCGCGGGAAGCGCTTCGCCTTTTTTCTTTGCGCCGGCCGCCCCTGCCGCTTTCCTGGCGCCGGCCTTGCGCGATTCCGCCTTCTTCTGCTCCCGGACCAGGTCGTCGTAAAAGATGAACTCGTCGCAATTCGCGATTAGCAGGTCGGAGGTCGAATTCTTGACGCCGACGCCGATCACCACCTTGTTGTTCTCGCGCAGCTTGGACACCAGCGGCGAGAAGTCGGAATCGCCGCTGATGATCACGAAGGTCTCGACGTGCGACTTGGTATAGCAAAGATCGAGTGCGTCGACGACCATGCGAATGTCTGCCGAATTCTTGCCCGACTGGCGAACGTGCGGAATTTCGATTAGCTCGAACGAAGCCTCGTGCATCGGCGCCTTGAACGCCTTGTAGCGATCCCAGTCGCAGTAGGCTTTCTTGACGACGATGCTGCCCTTGAGCAGCAGGCGCTCGAGGACCTTGCCGATGTCGAAGCGCTCGTACTTGGCGTCCTGGACGCCGAGTGCGACGTTCTCGAAATCGCAGAAGAGAGCCATGTTGGTGACTTCGGGAGCGTTGGCCATGAGGATCCGGGAAAATGCCTGGCGAGCGAGGCTCGTTCAACCGGCCATCATAGCGCAACGACCGCCGGACGGGCGCCTTCGGAGCGATGCCGCGCATTCCGCAACGGACAAGGCCGGTTTAGACTTACGCCTTTTCCCCTCGAACCAACCGCCCGAAGGAGACACCATGCTTCGCCGCTTGCTGTTCGTCGTCGCGCTGCTCCCCGCTGCCGCGTTTGCCGCCGGCTCGTTCACGCTGTCGAGCGCCGAAATCAAGCCGGGCGCGACGATAGCCGAAGCGCAGGTGTTCAAGGGATTCGGCTGCGAAGGCGGGAACGTGTCGCCGTCGCTGGCATGGAACAATGCGCCGGCGGGCACCAAAAGCTTCGCCTTGACCGTCTATGATCCCGACGCGCCGACCGGCAGCGGCTGGTGGCACTGGGTGATGTTCAACATCCCCGCCGACGTCAACGCGCTCTCCGCAGGCGCCGGCGATCCGGCGAGCGGGAAGGCGCCTCGCGGCGCCGTCCAGTCGCGCACCGATTTCG
This sequence comes from Betaproteobacteria bacterium, assembly GCA_039933695.1. Classification (GTDB taxonomy): domain Bacteria; phylum Pseudomonadota; class Gammaproteobacteria; order Burkholderiales; family Casimicrobiaceae; genus PALSA-1003. Next base: position 3,707 of record JBDTNP010000442.1, read on the forward strand.
GCAAGCCCGGCTATGGCGGGCCGTGTCCGCCGAAGGGCGACCGGCCGCACCGCTACATCTTCACGATCCACGCGTTGAAAGTCGACCACATCGACGCAGATCAGGACGCGAGCGGCGCACTGGCCGGCTTCATGATCAACGCCAATCAGATCGGGAAAGCGACATTCACCGGAAAATACGGCCGCAAGTGACGCAGCCGTCCAAGAGCAAGACGCGCAGCGTCGCGGCGATTGGAAACGGCTGCGCCATCCCCGCGAAGGCGGGGATCCAAGCGGGTTGTACGCCATGGCGATGAATCCGCCCAAGCTGTCGCTGCTCGAGGCGCGCATTCTCGGCGTGCTGGTCGAAAAGCAGCACACGGTGCCGGACATTTATCCGCTCAGCCTCAACGCGCTCACCGCCGGATGCAACCAGAAGACCAGCCGCGATCCGGTGCTGCACGCGAGCGAGGGCGAGGTTCAGGCCGGCATCGACCGGCTGCGCGGCGATTCGCTGATCGTCGAATCGAGCGGTGGCCGGGTGATGCGCTACGCGCACAACATCGAACGTGTGCTGGGGCTGCCTTCGCAGGCGGTGGCGCTGCTCGCGGCAACGATGCTGCGCGGACCGCAAACCGTCGGCGAGCTTCGCATCAATTGCGATCGCCTGCACCGGTTCGCCGACGGTTCGGCGGTCGAGGGATTCCTCAACGAGCTCGAGCAGCGCAGCGCCGGAGCGCTGGTCGTCATGCTGCCGAGGCTGCCCGGCGCACGCGAAAACCGCTGGATGCATCTGTTGTCGGGGCCTCCCATCGACGTTCCCGCCGACGCCGGTTCGACGGCGGCCCCGGCGCGCGACGAGACGCTGCGGACGGAGATCGCCGCGCTCAGGCAAAGCGTCGGCGAGCTCCGTGACGAGATCGAATCGCTGAAGGCGGCGGTATCGCGCTTGAATCGCGGCGTCTGAAAGCGACGGTCATCGAGCGCGCGCCCGGCGGGCGCCCGAACGCGATGCGCCGCTGCCGCCGCCCGGGCGGCTACCGTCGGGCCGGAACGGTGTAAACTGGCCCCCCAGCGGCGCGCACCGACGTTCTGGCGGCACGCCTTGTCCGATACCAGGAGGAGTTCGCAATGCGCTTGACCGGGATTTTGTCACTCGTCTTTGGCGCGATAGCGCTCGCAGCAAGCGCGCAAGCGCAGGTGCCCGCCGGCTATCCGGCGGACTACAAGTCCATCGTCGACGGTGCGAAAAAGGAAGGCAAGGTCATCGTCTACTCGACCACCGACGCCAAGCTGGTGACGCCGTTGATCAAGGACTTCGAGGCGGCGTTTCCCGGTGTCAAGGTCGAATACACCGATCTCAATTCGACCGAGGTCTATAACCGCTTCATCAGTGAGAACGCCGCCAACGCGACGTCGGCCGATGCGGTATGGAGCTCGTCGATGGACCTGCAGATGAAGCTGGCCGCGGACGGCCTCGCGGCCGTCTACAAGTCGCCGGAAGCGGCGGCGCTTCCGGCATGGGCGCACTGGAAGGACACTATCTATGCGACGACGTTCGAGCCTATCGCGATCGTCTACAACAAGCGTCTCGTTCCGCCCGAAGATGTGCCGAAGACGCACGCCGACCTGGTCAAGCTGCTGAACACCAAGGGCGACAAGTACCAGAACAAGATCACCGCGTACGATCCGGAGAAGTCGGGTGTCGGCTTCATGCTCGCCAACCAGGACGCCAGGCTCGACCCGCAGTTCTGGGAGCTGGTCAAGGCGCTGGGCGCGCGCAGCCTCAAAGTGCAGTCGTCGACCGGTACGATGCTCGAGCGCGTTTCCTCCGGAGAGAATCTGCTCGGCTACAACGTGCTCGGCTCGTATGCGCTGACGCGGGCGAAAAAGGACCCGTCGCTCGGCGTGGCGTTCACCACCGATTACAACCTGGTGCTGTCGCGGCTGATCTTCGTGTCGAAGAACGCCAAGAACCCGAATGCCGGCCGGCTGTGGCTCGACTACGTGCTGTCCAAGCGCGGACAGACGATCACAGCAGATCAGGCCGAGCTCTACTCGGTGCGCACCGATATGACCGGCAAGGATTCGGGCATCGGTTTCGCGAAGGAACTCGGCAGTGCGGTCAAGCCGATCGCGGTCAGCGACGATCTGCTGCAAGGGCTCGACCAGACCAAACGGCTGGCATTTCTCAAGCAATGGCAGACGACGCTCGGGCGCAAATGAAGCGTCCGTCCAAGAGCAAGATGCGAAGCATCGCAGCGATTGGCAACGGATGCTTCATGCCGGGAGAGCGGAGCGAGGCCCGCGATCCAAGTCGCACATCACTCACTTGCCGCAACGCAACTTAGGGTCCCGGCCTGCGCCGGGATGACGGCAGAAACATGCATCCCGGCCGCCACCCGGGTCAGCCAGGGCGAACAACAGGATGATCGCCCGCAGCTTCAGCTTGCCGCGCACGTCGGTCGTCGCGATCACCGCGCTGGTCGTGCTCACGCCGCTGGCGCTGATCTTCTGGCAAAGCTTCCTCAACGCGCCGTTCTTCAATCCACAGCGGCACATCGGCGTCGACGCTTACGCGTTCATCTTCGCCGACGCCGATTTCTGGAGCTCGCTGTTCAATTCGATCGTGATCGCCGCGGGCATGGTGCTGATCGCGCTGCCGCTCGGTGCGGCACTGGCATTCCTCCTTACCCGCACCGACCTCCCTGGGCAGCGGATCATCGAAGTGCTGGTGCTGATCCCGGTGTTCGTCTCGCCGATGGTGCTGGCGTTCGGCTACGTCGTCTCGATGGGCCCAGTCGGCTTCTATTCGCTGTGGGCCAAGCAGATCGTCGGCGACGTGCCATGGAACGTGTACTCGCTGACCAGCATCGCGGTGATCGCCGGGCTGACGCACGTGCCGCACGTCTATCTTTATTCGTCGGCCGCGCTGAAAAGCCTGGGCTCGGATGTCGAGGAGGCGGCGCGCGTCGTCGGCGCCAACCCGCTGAAGGTGGCGCTGAACGTCAGCCTGCCGATGACGATGCCGGCGCTGCTCTACGCCGGCGTCCTGGTGTTCTTCCTGGGCTTCGAGCTGTTTGGATTGCCGCTGGTGCTCGGCGACCCGGAAGGCCACCTGGTGCTGTCGACTTACCTGTACAAGCTGACCAATAAGCTCGGCACGCCCTCGTATCACCTGATGGCAGCTGTCGCAGTGTGCATCGTCGCAATCACCTTTCCGCTGGTCCTGCTGCAGCGCTGGCTGCTGAAGACCGCGGGCAAGTACGTCTCGGTCAAGGGCAAGGCGACGCGGCAGAAGCTCTTGCCGCTGGGCGCGTGGAAATGGTTGGCGCTGGCGATCGTCGCACTGTGGCTGATATTCACCATCGTCGTGCCGCTCTCGGGCATCGCCTTGCGCGCGTTCGTCGAGCAATGGGGCGAAGGCATCAAGCTGGGCGACGTGCTGACGCTCGCCAACTTCCAGCAGGTGTTCGACCAGAGCGATCAGGTGCGCGCCATCATCAACACCTTCCTGATCGGCACGATAGGCGGCGGGCTCGCGGTCGCCTGCTATACGGCGATCGGGCTTGCCGGCCACCGCCAGCAGGGCGGCATCGCGCGCGTGCTCGACTACCTGGTGCTGATCCCCCGCGCGGTCCCGGGGCTGCTGGCGGGTCTCGCCTTTCTCTGGATCTTCCTGTTCGTGCCGGGCCTGAAGGAACTGCGCAACACCGTGTTCTCGGTGTGGCTCGCATACACGGTAGTGTGGCTCGCGTACGGGCTGCGACTGATCTCCAGTGCGCTGTTGCAGATCGGGCCCGAGCTCGAGGAGGCCGCGAGCACCGCCGGCGCGTCGCGCGCGCAGGTCATGCGCGAAGTGACCCTGCCGCTGATCCGCTTCGGATTGCTGGCCAGCTGGCTGCTGGTGTTCATGATCTTCGAGCGCGAGTACTCGACCGGCGTCTACCTGCTCGGGCAGGGCACCGAAGTCATCGGCTCGATGCTCGTTTCGCTGTGGGGCGCGGGCGCGATCGACCAGGTCGCCGCGCTGTCGCTGATCAATATCGCGCTGGTCGCCGTCGGTCTCGCGGCGGCGCTGCGCTTCGGAGTCCGACTCCATGAATAAGCCCGCCAGCAAGCTCGTCGTCGAGGATCTTCATCTGCAGTACGGCGACAACAAGATTCTCCAGGGCGTGTCGATGACGCTGAGCCCGGGCGAAGTGGTCGCGCTGCTGGGCGCCTCCGGCAGCGGCAAGACGACGTTGCTGCGCTCGGTCGCCGGTCTCGAGCAGCCAAGCCGGGGCCGGATCGCGATCGGCGACACGGTCCTCTACGACGGCGCCGGCGGCATCGAAATGCCGGTGGAAAAGCGCAATCTGGGCCTGGTCTTCCAGTCGTACGCGCTGTGGCCGCATCGGACCGTCTTCAACAATGTCGCGTACGGTCTGCGCCTGCGCGACATACCGGCGAGTGAGATCGACAGCCGCGTCAATCAGGCGCTGACCAATCTGGGCTTGAGCACGCTTGCCGCGCGGCTGCCGCACCAGCTTTCGGGTGGACAGCAGCAGCGCGTCGCGATCGCGCGCGCGCTGGTGTACAACCCGCCGGTCGTGCTGATGGACGAGCCGCTGTCGAACCTCGATGCGAAGCTCCGCGAGGAAGCGAGGGCCTGGCTGCGCGAGCTCATCGTGCGCCTGGGACTTTCCGCGCTGGTGGTCACGCACGACCAGACCGAGGCGATGGCGATGTCGGACAAGATCCTGCTGCTCAATTCCGGCCGGATCGAGCAGCAGGGAACGCCGGAGGATTTGTACAATCGACCGCAAACGCAGTTCACCGCCGAGTTCATGGGCAGCAACAACCAGCTGCCGGGCCGGGTGAGAGAAATGGCCGACGGTCGCGCGCTGCTCGAAGGCGAGGGCTGGCGTCTATGGGGCACCGCGCGCGGCGCGCTGAAGGCCGGCGATGCGGCGACCGGCATCATCCGTCTTGAGCGCACCCGGATCGCCAACGGCGCGGGCGACAATCGGCTGCGCACCGAGCTGGTCACCGGCATGTTCCTCGGCGATCGCAAGGAGAATCTGTTCAAACTCGGCGCGATGCGGCTGCGTTGCTACGGGACGCCGGTGCCCGATGCCGGCGGCAGCGACTGCTACCTGGAGCTTCCGCAGGACGACTTCTGGGTCTTCGCCGCACCGGCAACCTCCGCGGCAGCGGCGGCCTGAGGGCACGCATCGCGTGCCCTGCGCGTGCGGCAATGGCCAGGATCGACATCGCGGTGGCGTGGCTGGCCGGTGAGCGGGCGCGCGCCGCCCCGCTGTTGCTCCAGCTGCTGCGCGCGATACGCGATCTCGGTTCGATCCAGCGCGCCAGCGCTGCGCTGGGCATTTCCTACCGCAACAGCTGGGGTCTGCTCGAAAGCTGGAGCACCGAGCTCGCCCGGCCGCTGATCGACAAGACGCGCGGACGCGGGACACGGCTCACCGATCTCGGCGAACTGCTATTGCGTTGTGATGACGAAGTTCGCGCCGCGCTGGATCCGCATTGCGCCAGATTGCGCCAACGCCTCGATCGCCAGCTCGGCCTCGCCCCGGACGGTCCCGGGCGACTGACGATCAGCGCGAGCCACGACCTCGCGCTAGCCGCGGTGCGCGAGGCGATCAACGATGCCGGCGCCGTCCAGCTCGACGTGCAATTTCGCGGCAGCATCGACAGCATCGACGCGATGATTGCCGAGCGCTGCGAGCTTGCCGGCTTCCACGTCGACGGCCGCGGCGGCGCCGACCTCGTCGAGCCCTACCGGCAGAGGCTGAACGCGCATCGGCACGCGATCATCCTCTTTGCCGAAAGGCGCCAGGGCCTGCTGCTTCGGCCGGGAAATCCGCTGGGCATCCGCGCATTGGCCGACCTGGCGGGCGGTCCGCGCCTGGTCAACCGTCAGCCGGCGTCGGGAACGCGCCTCCTGTTCGATCGTCTGCTGCGCGCGGCGAGGGTCGACCCGACGCGCATCGCCGGGTACGACCAGGAGGAGTTCACGCATCTCGCCGTCGCGGCCACGATCGCCGCCGGCCAGGCCGACGTCGGATTCGGCATCGAGGCCGCCGCGGCACAATACCGGCTCGATTTCGTGCCGCTGGCAACCGAGCAGTACTGCCTGGCGCTGCGCCGCGATCACTTGCACGACGCGCGCGTGGTCGCGCTGATCGACTACCTCGGAAGCGCCGCCTGCCGCGAGCTGATCGCGCGCCTGCCCGGCTATGGCGCAACGCATTCGGGCGAAGTGGCGACCGTCGACGATGTTCTGCCGGCGTCGCCGCCGGCGGAATCGCGCACCCGCGCGCGCCGCCGGAAGGCATCCTGACCGCGCCGGATACTAGGCGTACAATCGGCACAGTTCGGTCCCGCCGGTAGCGTAGCAGCGCGGCGCCGGATCCAAGCATGTTCGAAGCCGGGCGGCGCGAGCCGCCCGTCTTTTTGCCATACTCTCGCAGGCAATGACCGCATTCGACCTTCTCGTTGCAGCCATTCTCGGCCTGGTCGAAGGCCTGACCGAATTTCTGCCGGTGTCTTCGACCGGTCACCTGATCGTCGCCGGATCGCTGCTGAATTTCACCGGCGAACGGGCGAAACTGTTCGAGATCGTCATCCAGGCCGGCGCCATCGTCGCCGTCTGCTGGGAATACCGCGCCCGGCTTTTCGCCGTTGCGCGCGGACTGCCGCGCGAGCGCGCCGCGCAGCGCTTCGTGCTGAACCTCCTGATCGCTTTCCTCCCCGCCGCGGTGCTGGGGCTCGCCTTCGCCAGCGCAATCAAGGCGCGACTGTTCGCGCCGGTGCCCGTCGCCGGTGCATTCATCGCCGGCGCCCTGGTCATCCTCTGGGCCGAGCGGCGGCAGCGGGCGAGGCCCGACAGCGTTCGCATTCGCAGCGTCGATGAGCTGCGCTGGAGCGACGCGCTGAAGATCGGCTTCGCGCAGGCGTTCGCCCTGATTCCGGGCACATCGCGCTCCGGGGCGACGATTATCGGCGGCATGCTGTTCGGCCTGTCACGGCAGGCCGCCACCGAGTTCTCGTTTTTTCTCGCCATTCCGACGCTGTTCGCCGCGACCGGCTACGACCTTTTCAAGAACCGCCATCTGCTGTCGACCGGCGACCTGTCGATGATAGCCGTGGGATTCGCCGTCGCGTTCGTCAGCGCCTTCTTCACCATTCGCGCCCTGCTGCGTTATGTCGCGCATCACGATTTCGTTCCGTTCGCCTGGTACCGGATCGCCTTCGGGCTGGTGATCCTCGGCACGGCGTACGCCGGCCTCGTGCGTTGGGATTAGCCGACTTTCGCCGCGGCGGCGGCGGCGACTTCGTCGGCCCGGCGTTCGCCATCGTCGGCGTGCTCGGCTTCGCCTTCAAGGCGATCCTGATCAAGCTCGCCTACGCGTCGACGCCGATCGACGCCGTTACGCTGCTGACCTTGCGCATGGCCTACTCGGCACCTTTTTTCGCGCTGATGGCATGGTGGGCGACCCGCGCACCCGGAGCGAAGCCGCTCGCGCGCCGCGACTGGCTGTCGATCGCCTGGCTGGGCTTCATCGGCTATTACCTGTCGAGCCTGGTCGACTTCATCGGTCTGCAATACGTGACGGCCGCGCTCGAACGGCTGATGCTCTACCTGTATCCGACGATCGTCGTCGTGCTGTCGGCAATTTTTTTCCGGCAGCGGATCACCGGACGCATCGTCGTCGCGCTTGCGCTGTCGTACGTCGGGATCCTGCTGGTGTTCGCACGCGATCTCGAGTTCGCCGGCGATCCCGGCGCGCTCTGGCTCGGCGCCGCGCTGGTGTTCGCGAGCTCCTTCCTCTACGCCTGCTATCTGGTCGGCGTCGGACCGGTGATCGCGCGGCTCGGGAGCATGCGGTTCATCGCGCTGGCGATGCTGACCTCGGCGTTATTCGTTTTTATCCATTACCTGGCGACGCGTCCGGTGACGGCGCTGCTGATGCCGGCGCGCATACACCTGTTGTCGCTGACGATGGCGGTGTTCTCGACCGTGCTTCCGACGTATTTGATCGCGGAAGCGATCAAGCGCATCGGCGCCAACCGAACGTCGCTGCTCGGCTCAATGGGGCCGCTGTTCACGATCTGGCTGGGGTCGTGGCTGCTGGATGAGCCGGTGCATGCGATCCAGCTGGTCGGCGCGGCGTTGGTTCTCGCCGGTGTGGGGCTGGTCACCCTTCGCCCGGCGAGGTCCTAGCGCGGGTTCGGGCCCTAGGGCCACGCCTGCCGCCCCCCCTGGCATAGCGCGGCTGGCGGCATAGCCCTATCGGCCGCGATCAGAACTGAGGCGGCAGGTCCTCGACCGGCTCGGTCGGCGCGGCGAATTGCGACGGGAAATACGTGAAGCCATCTGCTGCGGGCGCTGCGGCGGCGCTTCGCGCCGGTGCGGCGCTGGCCGGGGCCTTCACCTTTGCTTGATCCGCCACATACGCCGTATCGTCCGCGACGGTGACCGCTCCGGCCGGCGTCAACAACATCGGACGCTCGGTCGCCACGACGATAAGGCCGAGAAGCAGGAGCAGTACCGCAAACTTCAGCGACGCCGCGACTCGGCTGATGATCGGTTTCGAACTATGCAGTGTACGCATTGCAAACTCCTTCGACGATGGCTCAGGTGCGACGGCGTTGCACCCACCTGCGAACTTCGCCGCCGCGCCGGCAGCGAACCATTCGCCGCCGGATGAGCAAATCGTAGTCGCCAAGGCTTCGCGCCGCGCCGGCGGCTTCGTCGCAAAAATTGCGCAAAATTCACGCAGCGGCAGCCGAATAAGGCGACCGTCGAAAACCACTCGTGGGTGTAGCGAACCTGATAGCGGCGCCGGCAGCTCGCGGCGCGAGGCGGTCTATCGGTACTGCGGGGAATTTGCGAGCCGGCGCGTAAAGCGAGGCGTGCCGCCGTTACCAGGCGGTCGGCGGCTTCTTGAGGATCGTGATTTTCTTGTCGGCGATGCTCAAATATCCGCCGGTCACCAGGTCCTTGAGCAGGCGGCTGATCATGTCGCGCGAGGCGCCGACTCTTTCGGCAATGTCCTGTTGCGTGAGCTTCTCGGGCACCGTCATCACGCCGTCGCGCTCGACGGCCAGCGCGCTGATCAGACGCACCAGCCGTCCGTAAACGTCGGTCAGCGCGAGGCTTTTGACGTCCTCGGTGGCATTGCGGACGCGCTGAATAAGCTTCTCGATCAGGTTCATCGCGAAGTCGGGATGCGCGAGCAGGAACTCGCGGACGCTGGCACGATTGACGATCGCGCAGGTGGTCGGCTCGACCGTCATCACCGACGCGGAACGCGGACTGCCGTCGAGCGACATCTCGCCGACGTACTCTCCCGGACCGAAAAAGCTCAGCACGATCTCGCGTCCCGCCTCGTTGCTGGCGAACACCTTTACACGACCGGACAACACGATATAGAGCGAATCGGCGGTGTCGCCTTCGTTGATCAGGATCGCGTTCTTGGGAAAGTTGCGCACCACGCCCGTCGCCGCGATGTCGTGCAGCGTCTGCTCGGTCAGCGGCGCCAGCGGATCGCCGGGCGAAGTCGTCCTGGTCATGTCGCGGTCCATGCTTTTTCGCCCATCGTAGCATGCGGAGCGCGCGCGCCGTCCGAAGCGGTTTCCGACCGCACGGCGCTAGTCGTGCTTCCGGATATCGTCGATTACCTTGCCGTCGTTGGCAAGCTCGCCGGGCGCGTGCAAGGCCAGCTCGCCGCGCAGCTTGGTGAGCTCGCGTATCGTAGCGACGATCGTGTGGGACTCGAGTTCCACCCCGGGCGCGGTTTCGACATGCAGCGTCATCCGGTCGCTCCCGTCGTCGCGATCGACCACCAGGCGGGCGCGTGCGATGCCCGGATGGCGCCGAACGATCTCGGCGACCTGCGACGGATGCACGAACAGGCCTTTCACCTTGGTTGCCTGGTCGGCGCGGCCAAGCCATCCCTTGATGCGCATGTTCGTACGGCCGCAAGGCGACGCGCCGGGAAGCACCGCCGAAAGATCCCCGTTGCCGAAACGGATCAGCGGGTAATCCCGGTTGTGAAGCGGTGTGGCGACGACTTCACCGATCTCGCCGGGCGCGACCGGCTCGCCGGTGCCAGGCCGGACGATTTCGAGCAGGACACCCTCGTCGACGACGATCCCCTCGCGCGCGATCGATTCGTACGCGAGCGAGCCCAGGTCGGCGCTCGCATAGACCTGGTAGGCGTCGATGCCGCGCGAGCGCAGCGCATCGCGCAGTGCGACAGGGAACGGCTCGCCGGAAACCAGCGCTTTCTTCAGAGAGGACAGGCGCATGCCCTGCTCGTCGGCCTTGTCGAGAATGATCTTCAGAAACGACGGCGTCCCCACATAGCCGTCGGGCTCGAGATCCACCATCGCCTGGACCTGCTGCTCGGTCTGCCCGGTGCCGCCGGGAAAAACCGTGCAGCCCAGCGCGTGGAGGCCGGTGTCGAGCATCGAGCCGGCGGGGCTGAAGTGGTACGA
>JBDTNP010000443.1:0-3195 GCA_039933695.1 Betaproteobacteria bacterium
CGGACAGCCGTTGCATCGGCGGCTCGCCGAGGCGAGCCAGCGCGGCGTTGGCACATTCCAATACCATCCGCTCGCTTTGCACCACGCGCGCCTGGTCCTCCCGATGCCACCAGCGATAGACCGGCATTGGCTGCATGCGCGGCGGCACCGAGAAGGAGGAACCGAATTGGACGCGGGGCAAGCCAAGTGAGCGGGTCGCGAGGAGTGCCGTGGGGGCGTAGTCGAACACCAAAAGATCCGGCGCAACGGCATCGATCAAGGCATGCCAACCCCGGCACAGACCGGCCAGCGAAGACGGATGCAGGAACCCCAGTCGCATCAGCGTCTCGGCGAGGCTCTGGTCGCCGCCGGCGCGGTCAGCGAGCGCGATATCGCGCGCGGGCTCAAGCTGCAGCGGATCCTGGTCGGCGTCGCGCTGGCGGCCGCGTTTGCCCTGTCTGCCAGCCCCAAGACCGCACGCGCGGCCTCCGTCGGCTCGTCGTCGATGAAGGTGGCGGCGAACGTGCTCCCGTATCTCCGGCTGCAGGTGCTGAAGCAGGCGTCAACGCTGGATGTCACGCCGGAAGATGTCGCGCGGGGCTACATCGATGTGCCCGCGGCGACCGACCTGATGGCCAAGACCAATGACCGCAACGGCTTTTCGCTGAGCTTCGACGCGCGCTCGAACGTGTTTCGCAAGGCGCAGGTGACCGGCCTGGTCAGCGGCCTCGAGCTCGGTCCCGAGGGCGGAATGACCCATCAGCCGTTTACCGGCAACCAGATGCTGATGCGGCTGAGCTACCGGTTCTTCCTCGCCCCCGAAGTCGCGCCCGGCAGCTATCCCTGGCCGCTGCAGATTTCCTCGACGGTGATGTACTAGCCGTTCTCCGGCATTCCCCGATGGCGAGGGCACGCCCCCGCCGTCGCGCGCATCCTACGGGTTTACCGACATGATGACCGTGTCTTTGTAGTTGCCAACCGGCGCATCCTGGCCCGGATCGATCTTGCCGTAGACCGGCACCGTGGTATTCGGCCCCGCCGTAGTGACGACCAGCGGCGTCGTGCCCGCCGTCCCGTCTCCCCACAGGTTCGAATACCCGCCGTCCTTGTAGAGGTTGTAGTTGAGCCGGCCCGTGGTTCCTACTCCCGTTTGGGCCATCTGCCGTCCTGAGATCGAGCTCGACGTCGCCGATTGTCCGATACCTACTACGAACGCCGGCAGGGCGCCGCTTCCGGTGCAATGGATCGTCGCGATTCCGGAAGTCACCGTCGGCGCCCCGACAAAAACGTCGTAGTTCGGGAAGCCGAGCGTCGGCAGCGACTGGATCGTGCAGACGGAGGCGCCGAACGCCGGGACGGCCACGGCAAGCAACGCCGAAGCGACGCATAGTTTAAGGTTGCATTTCACAATAGACCTTTCCGACGTTGAGCGGCATGCGCGCGTTCGCCGCCACGTCCATTCCAAGATGACACGAACCGCCTTCGGTGCGAATGTCGGCGCGGTAACTGCCAGGCGCGGCGTCCTCGATATAGAACCCGCCATCGGCCGCGGTGAACAGCTGCAGTTGCGAGCTTCCCGAGGCCAGCACGGCATCGATGCCGCCGAGCGGCCGTTCGTCGCGCCCGCGACGCAGCATCAGCACCCCGCTCACCGCGCGTTGCGGGCGGAGCGCAAAGTCGACCAGCACGCCACCGCGCAACGCGGGCACGACGATGACGCTGTTCTGCCCGATGATCGTGTCGATCGGAACGGTGTTGGCATCCAGCGTAAATCTGCTCTCGACATACGAGCCAACGGTCGATGCGAGCAAGGTGCCGTCGGGACCGCTGCGGCCCGCGTCCTGGCTGTTCTGCCGGACGGTCACGCCTTCCAGGCTTCCCGTCTTGATGATGGCGAAGCTGTCGTATATCGGCCGGGTGAACTTGCCGACCCCGCCCACGTAGGCGAAGGCGCCGGCGACCGAGGCTTCCGCCGTCGTGGCGTTGGCGTCGCTGCCAAACAGGCGCGACATGCCGAGCGTGTATTCGAGCTTGTCGGTGTTGAGCTGGACCTGCGGGCGCACCTGATAGACCCCGGCGCTGCGCTGCATGTCGACGCGATAGCCGAACCCCGGTCCGATCGGCGCCGGACGCGCGACCTCGACATCGTATTCGGTCCCGTTGCCGGGCGTACGCTGGATACGCGCCGTTGCCGTCGTGCGGTCGCCGAAGAAATAGTTGACGCTCAGCGCGGCGGACACACCCGATTGCGCGCCGCTCTGCCCGCTGACGTGGCCGAACGTCGCATCGATATTCCAGTGGACCGACGGAGAGATGTTGTAACGCAAGGTGTAGCTCTTCTGCCGGCTGCCGTCTTCGAACTCGCTGCGCGTCGCCGTCGCGGTGAACGTGCCGAAGCGTGGCGAGCCATAGCTCACTTGCACGCCGGCATCTTTCAGCGGCACGAATTGCGGGAACAACGTCGCAGTCGGCAGAAAGCCGCGCTGCAGACGCCGGTAACTCAGATCGAGGCCAAAGCCGTCCGCCGTGTATGAATACAGCAGGCTCGCGCCTCCGGCGACATGGCCCGTCTGCTGCGGACGGCCGGCGGCCCCTTCGACACCGAACACGCCGAGATCACCCAGGCGCACGGTCGCATCGGCCCCGGCGGTCGCGTAATCCGGTGTCCGGTCCGCGTGTGCGCCGAGAGTCAACGCATCGGTCAGGCCGACCCGGTGCGCGGCGGCGAAGCCCAGGCCGTGGTAGCTATCGCTGCCGACGCCTGTCCCGGACCGCACCAGCCCGACCGCATAAGTGAACTCGTCCAGGCCACCGCGCAACAGCCGGTCGGACAGGTAGGTCGTGCTACTCGAACGCTGGATCACCTGACCCTGCGCATCGCGGACCAGCACTTCGACATGGCGCAGGCCCGCGTAGCGGGTGATGTTGTCCAGCTCGAAAGTCCCCGGCTTGACCGGCGCGGTGTAGACGCGAATGCCGTCGACGTAGACCTCGACTTCGCCCGCCACCGGCGTCGCGCCGACAAAACGCGCCGTCGGCGTGGTGATCAGGCTCGGATCCATCGAATAGGCGCGATAAAAGCCGACGCCGCCGAGCTGCATCGACTGACCGAGCGCGCCGGTCGAGGCCCCCTGGTCGCCGGCGACGAAGCGGGCGAGCTTTTCATACCAGTCGTAGGTCGCGTTGGTGCCGAGTCGCGTAAAGGTGCTTCCGTTC
>JBDTNP010000444.1:0-3407 GCA_039933695.1 Betaproteobacteria bacterium
AGATGCCCAGGCCCTGAAAGAACGCCAGGCCCAGCGTCGCGTAGCGCGTGTACTGCGTGATCTTGCGCCGGCCCGCTTCGCCTTCCTTCTTCAGCGCCTCGAGCGTCGGCACGACCACCGTACACAGCTGCATGATGATCGATGCCGAGATGTACGGCATGATGCCCAGCGCGAAAATCGAGAAGCGCTGCAGTGCGCCACCCGAGAACACGTTGAACAGCCCGAGGATGCCGCCCTGCTGCGAGCGGAACAGCTCGTCGAGAATGGACGCATTGATCCCCGGCACGGGGATATGCGTGCCGATCCGATAGACGACGAGCGCGCCGATCAGGAACAGCACGCGCTTTTTCAGGTCCGCGTAGCGGCTGCCGCTTTTCTGCGCCGGGTTGGTCGTGGCCACTTCGGTTCGCCTATTCGCTCAGGCTGCCGCCGGCGGCTTCGATCGCCGCGCGCGCACCCTTGGTTGCGGAGAGGCCCGACAGCTTGACAGCCTTGTCGAGCTTGCCGGTCTTGATCACCTTCGCCGTCTTGGCCAGCGCCGGCACCACCCCGGCCGCCTTCAGCGCCAGCAGGTCGATTTCGGTCACCGGCAGCCTGGCCAGATCCGACAGGCGCACTTCCGCCGTGTCGTCGCGCATGCGCGACACGAAGCCGCGCTTCGGAAGCCGCCGCTGCAAGGGCATCTGGCCGCCTTCGAAGCCGACCTTGTGGAAGCCGCCGCTGCGCGAGCTCTGGCCCTTGTGACCGCGTCCCGCGGTCTTGCCGAGGCCCGACCCGATGCCGCGGCCGACGCGGCGCTTCGCGTGCTTGCTGCCGGCCGCCGGCTTGATCGTGTTCATCCGCATCGTCGTGTCCTCGATCGCATTCATCGGCCCGACAGGGCCAGATGGGTCCTTTTTCCGCGAAAACAACTCACGCCTTCGCCTCGGTTACCGTCAGCATGTAGCCGATCTTGGCCAGCATGCCGCGAATCTCCGGCGTGTCGGAGACTTCGACCGAATGGCTGCGCCATTTGAGGCCGAGGCCCGCGACCGTCGCCCGGTGATCGGGCTTCTTGCCCATCAGTCCGCGCACCAGCGTCACGCGCAATCTCTTCGGAGCAACCGAAACGTTCTTGTCCACCGCCATGTTCAGGCCTCCGTCAGCTGCTCGACCGTCAGGCCGCGCTTGGCCGCGATGTCCGCCGGCGCACTGCAGTTCTCGAGCGCGTTGAGCGTCGCCCGTACGACGTTGTACGGATTGGTCGATCCGTGGCACTTGGCCAGGATGTTTGTCACGCCGACGACGTCGAACACCGCGCGCATCGGCCCTCCGGCGATGACGCCGGTGCCTTCGGACGCGGGCTGCATGAAGACCTTGGTCGCACCGTGCCGGCCAACGACCGCGTGGTGCAGCGATCCGCTCTTGAGCCGCACCTTGATCATCCGGCGCCGGGCTTCCTCCATCGCTTTTTGCACGGCGACCGGCACTTCCTTCGCTTTCCCCTTGCCCATGCCGACCCGTCCGTCGCCGTCGCCGACGACCGTCAGCGCCGCGAACGCCAGGATGCGACCGCCCTTCACCACCTTGGTGACGCGGTTGATGCTGATCATCTTTTCGCGCAGGCCGTCGCCGCGATCGTCCTGCTGCTGCCTGCCTTGCTGCCTGCCCATCGGCTTTGCCATGTTCGGTCCCGTCCTCTGTTTGGCGCTAGAACTTCAGGCCGCTCTCGCGGGCGGCCTCGGCCAGCGCCTTGACGCGGCCGTGATACTTGTACCCGGAGCGGTCGAAGGCGACCGTCTCGATGCCCAGCGCTTTGGCCTTTTCGGCGATGCGCTTGCCGATCAGTGTCGCGGCCGCACGGTTGCCACCGTTCTTGGTGCCTGCGCGTATTTCGCCCTCGAGCGTCGAGGCGCTGGTCAGCACCTTGTCGCCTTCCGGCGCGATGATCTGCGCATAGATGTGGCTGTTGGACCGGCTGACGACCAGCCGGTTTGCCCGATGCTCGGCGATGCGCGCCCGGGTTTTGCGGGCACGGCGGACACGAGCTTCTCTCTTGTTCATTAGCCAGGTCTCCAGTCTCTCGGCGAAGCCGCTTATTTCTTCTTGGTTTCCTTGATCACGACTCGCTCGTCGGCGTAGCGCACACCCTTGCCCTTGTACGGTTCCGGCGGACGGTAGGCGCGGATCTCCGCGGCAACCTGTCCGACCTGCTGCTTGTCGACACCCTTGACGATGATCTCGGTCTGCACCGGAACCTCGGCCTTGACGCCCTTGGGCATCTGGTGAACGACCGGATGCGAATAGCCAAGCGACAGGTTGAGCTTGTCGCCGGCGACCTGCGCCCGGTAGCCGACGCCGACCAGGGTCAGCCGCTTCTGGTACCCGTCGGTGACGCCCTTGACCATGTTGGCGACCAGCGCACGCATCGTCCCGTGCATCGCGCCCGCCTCGGCGTTCGCCGCCTTGAAGGTCAGCGTGTCGCCGGACTGCTCGATGCTGACGGTCGGGCCGAAGCGGCGCGATAGCGAGCCCAGCGGACCCTTGACCGAGATTTCGCCCGCGGCGATCGTCACTTCGACTTTTGCCGGCAGCTTGATCGGATTGTTGCCGATACGGGACATCGCTCTCGCTCCTCGTCAGGCAACGATGCAGAGCACTTCGCCGCCGACCCCGGTGGCGCGCGCCTTGCGATCGGTCATCACGCCGTGCGACGTGGATACGATGGCGATTCCCAGCCCGTTCATCACGCGCGGGATATCGTCCTTGCTCTTGTAGATGCGCAGGCCCGGCTTCGACACGCGCTCGATCTTCTCGATCACCGGCCGACCGGCGTAGTACTTGAGCGAAATCTCGAGCTGCGGCTTGGCTTCGTCGCCGACGACGGCAAAGCCTTCGACGTAGCCTTCGTCCTTCAGCACCTTGGCGATCGCCAGCTTCACTTTCGACACCGGCATCTGCACCGTGGCTTTTTCCGCGAGCTGCGCGTTGCGGATACGCGTCAGCATGTCGGCGATCGGATCAGTCATGCTCATGAGTCACCCCTACCAGCTGGCCTTGACCACGCCGGGGATTTCGCCCCGCATCGCGATCTCGCGCAATTTGTTGCGGCCGAGGCCGAACTTGCTGTACACGCCGCGCGGACGGCCGGTCAGCTTGCAGCGGTTGCGCAGCCTCGTCGGGCTGGCGTCGCGCGGCAGCTGCTGCAGCTTGTGCCGCGCATCGAGACGGACGTCCTCGGACAGCTTGAAGTTGTTGATGACCGTGATCAGCTCGGCGCGCTTTTTGGCGTACTTCTTCACTGTCTTGCGGCGCTTCAGATCGCGGTTGATGACAGCCGTTTTAGCCATGGCGTCCTCAGTCTCTAGTTCTTGAACGGAAATTTGAACGCGGCGAGCAGCGCTTTCGCCTCGGCATCGGTCTTTGCC
>JBDTNP010000445.1:0-4590 GCA_039933695.1 Betaproteobacteria bacterium
GAAGTCAAGCAGGCTGGACGTAACGGATTCCGCTTCTCTTCCCAGCGTCGCCGTGCCAAGGCCGTGTCGGTCGTTTGAGGCCGCGGCTCCGCAGCGCGGTGCGCCATTCCTTCCGCTACGCCAGCGAGCCTGCCAGATCACGCAAGGTCTGACGCGGGTTCTCGTCGATCGGCAAGCCATGCGACACGAGGATGCGCTTCAGCGATTCGATCTCGGCCCATTGCATCAACTGAGCACGAAGCGCGTTCGCATCCTTGATCATCACCATCTTGACCACCCTGGGGATCTGCGCTTCCTTGCCGGCGAAGCCGGCGAGTTGCAGGAGCCAGGCGCGTGAGCCGGGCTCGTTGCGGATATTGCCGACCAGGTCGTTGAGCACCAGCGTCGTGCCGTTCGGCGTGCGAACGACGAGCGCCGCCTCGTGGCCTCGCGTTCCGGGAACGGCGACAAACTGGACGTTTGCGTCGTCGAAGCGAGGCGCCACCGTGTCGACCGGCACCACGTCCTCGATTTTGGCGCGGGCGCCTTCCGGTGCGACCACCTGCATCGCGGGATAGCGGTTTTTCCACGGTTTCGCGTCGAGCCGATGCTTGTCGCTCGGCACGACCAGGAATGCCGGACGGCCATACGCTTCGAGCTTGGCCATCTCGTCCTCGTTCAGCGCGATCGCGCTGAACACGATCAGTCGGGACCCGTTCAGCCGGACCACGGTCATGCGCCGCGGCAGGATCATCATCGGCATTCGGATGTCGCCGGTCACCGTCAGGATGTTTTCGTCGATCTCCGAGAGCTTGCCGTGCGGCAGGACCTTCCACTGCTGAAATGGCCGCGTCATCGTGGGCTCCTTGGTGTCGGCGGTACGCGCCTTGTTGAATTGAGCGCGGCAGTTCGCTATGATGAAGTGTACGTGTAGTGCGGGGACTGTAGGCAGACTCCCCGCTTCAAGACGCCCCTCGGCGTCCAAGTTCTGCTCCAGTCGTCGGGCCAGCGGCCCGCGGGAGCGTACCTTGGGCGCATCAATCGATTCTGCGGCAACTCGGACGTTCAATTTCGACGCCGACGAGGTCGGCACCGTTCCGGCGGGCTGGATTGCCGGCGTCACCGGTCAGGGCGCTCATCGGTGGAGCGTCGAAGCGGACGCAAGCGCCCCGTCGGAGCCGAACGTATTGAAGCAGAGCGGCCGCGGCGATTTTCCCTGGTGCGTCAGGCGGGACAGCGCGATGGTTGATGGCCATGTCGAAGTGCGCTTCAAGCCGCTTTCGGGCACCGAAGACCAGGCGGCAGGAATCGTCTGGCGCTGGAAGGATGGCAGCAACTACTATGTCGCGCGCGCCAATGCGCTGGAAAACAATGTCTCGCTCTACTACACGCAGGCGGCCCGGCGCATCACCATCAAGTACGTCGATGCACCGGTCGCCGGTAATACGTGGCATGCGCTGCAGGTCGAGTTTTCCGGCACGCACATCCGCGTAGCGCTCGACGGCAAGACCTATATCGAGACCGACGACGATCACATTGCAGGCGCCGGCGCCGTCGGCGTATGGACCAAGGCCGACAGCGTCACCCTGTTCGACGACTTCGCTTACGAATCCAAAGGCGCCAAATGAGCCGCCCCGATTCGGACCCGCCTGCGCCGCATCGTCTGACGCCGCCGGGCGGCTGCCGTCACCGCGCGATCGGGATGCGATGATGTCGGCCGATGTTCGCCGGCTGTTGTGGGTGCGCGCGCTGCGCGCGTTCGGCGACGGCTATGTCAGCCTGCTGCTTCCCGTCTACCTGCTCGCGCTGGGCTTGTCGCCGTTCGAGGTCGGTATCATCACGACCGGAACGCTGCTGGGCGCCGGCGCGCTGACGCTGGTCGTCGGCCTGCACGCCCACCGCTATCGCTACCGCACGCTGCTGCTCGCTGCCACCGCGCTGATGACCGTGACCGGGCTGGGCTTCGCGGCGATCACGCAGTTCTGGCCGCTGCTGGTCGTGGCATTCGTCGGCACGCTCAATCCGTCGAGCGGCGACGTCAGCGTGTTCCTGCCGCTCGAGCAGGCGGTGCTCGCCCGCATCGTGCCCGACAGGCAGCGAACAGCGGTGTTCGCGCGCTACAGTCTCGCCGGCGCGCTGGTCGGAGCCGCCGGCGCGCTGTTTGCGGGGGTGCCCGAATGGCTGGCGGACGCTTTCGGCACGTCGATGCAATCGGCGATCAAGGCGATGTTCGTGCTCTACGCGCTGATCGGCGTCGCCTCGGCGCTGGTTTACCGCAAGCTTCCGGCCGGGCTCGCCACCGAATCCGAAGGGCCGGCGGCGCCGCTGCACCGGTCCAAGCGCATCGTCTACATCCTCGCCGCATTGTTCAGCCTCGACGCCTTCGGCGGCGGATTCATCGTGCAGTCGATGCTCGCCCTGTGGCTGTTCGAGAAGTTCCAGCTCTCGACCGCCGTCGCCGGCACAATCTTTTTCTGGACCGGCGTGTTCTCGGCCTTTTCGTACCTGGTCGCCGTGCGTATCGCCAATCGCATCGGCCTGATCAACACGATGGTGTTCACACATCTGCCGTCCAGCCTGTTGTTGGTGTTGACGCCGTTCGTGCCCGACCTGGGCTGGGTGATCGTGCTGCTGCTCGTCCGTAGCGCGCTGTCGCAGATGGACGTGCCGACGCGGAGCTCGTACGTGATGGCGGTCGTTTCACCCGGCGAGCGCGCTGCCGCCGCGAGCATCACGTCGGTCCCGCGCAGTCTCGCATCGGCAACGAGCCCCCTGCTGGCGGGGTACCTGCTCGGTCTGTCCAGCTTCGGCTGGCCTCTGGCCATCGCCGGCGCGGTCAAGATCGTCTACGACCTGCTGCTGCTCGCGACCTGCCGCAAGGTTCGACCGCCGGAAGAGACCGCGAGCCGGCGATCTGCCGCGCCGTGAACCGGGTGCGTCGAACGGATGCGGTCAGGGCGATTGCTCCACGATGTGGGTGAGCACAAGGTGGTCGCCGCACGCGTCGAAGTAGTAGTCGTTGAAGTACTTCTTGCCGCTGGCCTTCACGCCTTCTCCTCGGACCTGGCCCGCGCCCGGTTTGTCCCAGGGATCGCCAGGCGTGCCCGGCGTCAGGAATCGATCGGCGAAGATCAGGAAGTCGGCGTCGATGCCGTCCATGCCGCGGATGGCGGCGCTTTGCTTCGCATCGAATCCCAGCGCTGCGAGCGTCGCCTTCAAGTCCTTCTTCAGCGCCGCATCGCGCAACGCCTCGTACGCAGCGGTTATCGCCTGCGCGCCCGGCTTCGGTGTCGTCGCTGCCAGCTTCCGCTTCTGCTGCCGATCGCCGTCGCTTATCTGATCGACCTTGGGATTCGATAACGGCAGGTCGAAGTCGAATTTGCCGTACTGCCGGTGCGTGACACTGCCGGCGGCGCGGCCGGCGTCGGCTTTCAACGTGCTCGTCCAGTCGCGGGGCGTCAGGTCGGTGAGGCTGCCGCCGAACGGCGCCCCGGCCGAGAAGTATTTCGACCGTCCGGCCGTATCGAGCGTTATCTCGCTGAAGCTCGCGTCGCGCAACTTGGACAGCGCGCGCGCCTGCGTAAGCGGGCAGGCCGAGTCGACCAGCATCGGCGAGGCGATCGGCTTGCTGGCAACGTAAATGACGGTGCCGGCGCCGCTCATCGAAGGATAGGCGATGCCATCGACCAGATCGAACTCACCGATGTTGATCTCCTTGACGTGTCCTTTGACGGGCGCCGGATAGCTGTACGGCGGAGGTTTCGCCTCGATCGCCTTGCGCGCGCCGGCGTCCGCCTTGGACGCGCCCCCGTCCGCTCCCTGTTCGTTGCCGCAGCCGAGCAGCAGCGACGCCACCGCGCACGCGGCAAGCGTTTGCAGTCCCATGTTGGCCATCGCTCCCCCTCCCCGGTCGGCTATCCCGTAGCTTAGCGCACCAATCCTTCGCCAGCGACAACGTCAGGGTCGGTTCCCGCGCGGTATCGTCAGCAGTACAAGTCCATTAAGATAAGCGCCGATCGATAACGACCCCGGAGGACCATGGCTACCACACCGATGCCGCTTTCCGAGGCCGCGCCGCGCTGGGCCTGGCTGCCCAAGCCCGGCACGTGGAAGTACTACGCGCTGCTGGGCGCCGTCGGCATCCTGATCCTCGGTCCGCTAGGCGGCGTCGCGGCGTCGTACATGAACTTTTCGCTGGGCTTCTTCGTCGGCGGCCAGGTGCTCGCGGGAATACTCGGCTCGACGGTGACCTTCGGCTACGGCGCGGCAGGACGTCACGGTGCCAATTACATCCAGACGACGGCGGCTTCGGTCGCCGGCATGAGCGCGATGGCGGTGGTCATCCAGGCGATGACGTGGATGGGAATGCCGGCCCCGCCGATGTGGCAGCTCGTCCTCTACATGATGTGCATCGGGATGTTCGGCGTGGGCGTGGGCATGCTCTACACGCCGATCCTGGTCGACCGCCTCCAGCTCACGTTTCCGTCAGGACTCGCCGTCGCGAACATCCTGCGCGCGCTGACCGATCCCGACCTGCTCCGGCAATCGGTGTCGCGGCTCTTCGGCGGCATGGCGCTCGGCGTCGCCGGCGGCATCGGAAGCGCCAAGATC
>JBDTNP010000446.1:0-9070 GCA_039933695.1 Betaproteobacteria bacterium
GCGGGCGCTGACCGGGTTCCTGCACGACCGGTGCCCGCAGATGGATCATCACAATCTGGCGATCATCCGCGGCGATCGCAAGAATCCCTCGCTCGTCGGACCGACCTTGGCCCGGTATACGGAGCTTTATCAATACGTCCGCTCGGTATGGCGCGACCGGGAGGAAGGCCGGTTCGGCGGTATCGTCGAGCCCCTGCTGCAGTGGGCAAAAAAACGCGTCATCGAAACGGACACCCAGTATGTTCCCTGCACCGCGGGAAACCTTACCGGGGTGGTATATGCCAATGGTGACGTCAGCGTCTGCGAAAATCATCCTCCGCTGGGCAACTTGAGGCAGCACTCCTTCTTTGAGATCTGGGATTCACCAAAGGCCGATGCGTTGCGGAAGACAATCGCAGAAAAACAATGCCACTGCACAAACGAAGTGTTCCTTTGGCCGAGTATCGTCTTTCAACCGGCGCAGTTGGCGAAGGCGCTATGGGGGGCGAAACCCTGGAGTCGGACGACCCTTGAGGCCTCGCACGATACGCAGGTCCGATCACGGCTCGACGGCCTTGGCGACGGCGGAAACCGCGCCTCGGATCAGGTCCAGCCGCTGGTCTTTCGGCCACGCAGCACCAGCGACCGGCGGCCCGCCGCCAAGCCCGACAAGCCTGCCTGACGGCGTCTGTCAGCGGCGGCCGGCGTCCGCCAGAACCTCGAGCGTGAGCTCGGCCGTCCGGCCCCAGGAAAACTTCTTCGCATGCTCGAGTCCGGCTTCTCGCAGCTCCTGGCGCAACGCCGATTGCGTTGCGATGTCGCGCATCGCCTGCGCGAGCAGTGACGACGCCATCGTCTTTACCATGCACGCGATGCCACCGGCGAATTCTCGCGTGCCGGCGGTGTCGAGACAGATTACCGGCGCTCCCGCACGTTGAGCTTCCATGATCGGCAGCGAACCGCTTTCGTATCGCGCCGGCATCACCAGGGCATCGGAAAAGTTGTACAAGAGATTGAGATCTACATCGTCGACGAACCCCGTTTGCCTGACGCGACTTTCGACACCGAGCCGACGAATTTCCGCATCCAGATCGAAATGAGTCGGTTTCTTGCCCGCCAGAACCAGCAGGTGCGGCAAGGCGGTCCCGCGCGCAAATTCCGCGAATGCCTGGAGAAGAAGTGGAATACTGCGACGTCCGGTCATTTTGCCGACGAAAACAAAGTATGGCGCGTCGATGTCGAAGTGCCGCATCCGATCGTCCGTCGAAGACGTGCGATCGCGCAGCGGGTAGAAGCAGTCGTCGGCCGCGTGATGGACGACACGAATCTTGCCGAGCGGAATGCCCCACCCACGGTGAATGTCCTGACGGCAGGCTTCGCTCAGCGCCAGCACGAGGGCACTATGATGGCCGCTCCACGAATAGAGGCGACTATAGAAGCGGTTGCTCCAGCGGCCGAAAAACTCGGGATGCAGCGCGGGCATCGCATCGTGCAGCGCCACCACGGTTCGCCCCCGCGCCACGAGAGGACGCGAATAGGAGGGGCAGAACAGCACATCCTCGGCGGCCGCCGGAGCGAACCGGAGGTTTTCCCACAGCAGCATCCGCGCGGGCGGTGAAAGTACTCGAATATCGAGTGCATGGCCTGCTGGAAGATCGGTGAAAGGCGCCGGCGTGTACAGCCGTGCCGCGTCGAACCCGTGCCGTCGCAGCGATTCCGCGTCCCAATGCCTGACGACATTGTAGAGATAGCGGCCGACTCCGGTTCGCTGACCGTGGATTCGCCAGCCATTGATTCCCAGCTGCATTGCGGTAGTTTACCGTGGGGGAAGCCGATGCCCCCTCGAGTTGACGTCCGCCGGCGCCACTGGTAAACATCTCGTCGCAGCCGACCACGAACCATCGCCGCTTCCACGGAGTGCGATCATCGTGGTTTGCATTGGGGGATAGCACGGGAGGCGCTCTCCGTTGGCTGCGACATCCGCGATCGGCATCCATGACAGAAGAGCGAAAGACCGCCGCAATCATTGGCGCTGGTCCGGCTGGGCTCACAGCCGCGCTGGAGCTGCTCCGTCGGAGCAACGTTCGACCGATCCTCCTCGAAGCGTCCGATACCGTCGGCGGCATCTCCCGCACGGTGAATTTCAACGGCTACCGGATGGACATCGGCGGTCACCGATTCTTTTCCAAATCAGACTGGGTCATGGCGTGGTGGCAACAGATTCTTCCGGTTGCAAGCTCTGCCTGGGCGCGCGGCGAGCGAATCAGCATTGCCTACCAGAACCAGCGAACCGACATTGTCGCCCCCGCCGAGCCCAGTCCGGCCGGCGACCTCGAACGGGTCATGCTGGTGCGGGATCGGCTTTCGCGCATCTATTTCCTGGGCAAGTTCTTCGACTATCCTTTGCGTCTCAATCTCGCGACCATTTACAAGCTGGGTCTGCTTCGTTTCGTCAAGGCAGGTGCCAGCTACGCGAGGGCTTCCCTGGCCCCGCGCCACCCGGAGCTCAGCCTCGAGGATTTCCTGATCAATCGATTCGGCGCCGAACTGTATCGCACATTCTTCAAGGCTTATACGGAAAAGGTATGGGGCGTGCCCTGCAGCAAGATCAGTGCCGAGTGGGGAGCGCAGCGAATCAAGGGCCTCTCGCTGACCAAAGCCGTGCTCCATGCGCTGGGGCGGACGGCGGGCAGCTCGCGTAGCCGCGCACGTGAAAAGATACATACCAGCCTGGTCGAACGATTCCTGTATCCGAAGTACGGCCCCGGCCAGCTCTGGGAGGAGGTTGCCCGGCTCGTTGATGCAGGCGGCGGACAAATTCGTCTTTTGCACAAAATCGAGCGTCTGACCATATCGCGTTCCCGCGTGACCGAGGTCGGAATACGCAACGTTAGCAGTGGCGACGTTACGTCTATCGCCGTCGACTATGTAATTTCGACGATGCCGGTCAAGGATCTGATAGCAAGTTTCGACCCTCCAGCACCCGAAGACGTGCGCCGCGTGGCCGCTCAATTGCCTTATCGTGACTTTATTACCGTTGGCGTTGTCGCAAACAGAATGAAGCATCGGACAGCGCAACGCACGTCTGGCGGTGCGACGTTGCTGCCCGACAATTGGATATACATTCAGGATCCCGGCGTGCGATTGGGCAGGTTGCAGATATTCAATAACTGGAGCCCCTCGCTGGCGCTCGATCCGACGAAAGTTTCCCTGGGTCTCGAATACTTTTGCAATGAAGGCGACGATCTATGGAGCCTTTCCGATATGAAGATGCAAACCCTGGCGGTCGAGGAGCTCGAGAAGATCGGTCTCGTCGACGCGAATGATGTCATTGCCGCCAACGTCATTCGAGTGCCGAAGGCCTATCCCGCCTACTTCGGCAGCTACGCGGATTTTGGATCGATCCGGGAACATACCGACGCCATCGAGAATTTGTTTCTGATCGGCCGCAATGGCATGCACCGCTACAACAATCAGGACCACTCGATGCTTACCGCAAAAATGGCGGTCGACAATATTGCCGCCGGGCGGCTGGATAAAAGCAATATCTGGGATATCAACGTGGACGACGGATACCATGAACAGAAGTGACGGCGGCTTCAACAAGAATAGAATACTGGTCACCGGCGGCGCGGGGTTTCTCGGTTCACATCTGTGCGAGCGCCTGGTATCGCAGGGGCACGATGTCCTCTGTGTCGACAATCTGTATACCGGCGCGAAGGCGAACGTCGCGCACCTGCTTGCCAATCCGCGGTTCGAATTCCTGCGGCACGATGTAACGGTTCCCCTGCACGTCGAGGTGGACGAAATCTACAACCTCGCTTGCCCGGCATCCCCCGTGCACTACCAGATTGACCCCGTGCAGACGACCAAAACCATCGTTCACGGCGCGATAAACATGCTCGGGCTCACGAAGCGCGTAAAGGGGAGAATCTTTCAGGCTTCCACCAGCGAGGTTTACGGCGATCCGGAAATTCACCCACAAGCGGAGGATTACTGGGGGAGAGTCAATCCGATCGGCGTGCGTTCATGCTATGACGAAGGAAAGCGCTGCGCCGAAACGCTATTCTTCGACTATCGGCGACAGCACAAGCTTGCGATCAAGGTAGCCAGGATATTCAACACCTATGGACCGCGGATGCGACCCGATGACGGCCGAGTCGTGTCCAATTTCATTGTGCAGGCGCTGCGCGGTACTCCGATCACGATCAATGGCTCCGGTCTGCAATCGAGATCTTTCTGCTACGTGGACGATCTCATCGAAGGCGTTCTCAAATTCATGGAGTCGGAGGATGATTTCACGGGCCCGGTGAATCTTGGCAACCCCGCGGAGCTCACGATGCAGGACCTGGCGCTAAAAGTGATTGCATTGACCGGTTCCCGGTCGGCGCTTGTTTTTCGCCCGTTGCCCGATGACGATCCTGTCCGCCGCTGCCCGGATATCAGTCTTGCCAAAGAGAAGCTTGGCTGGGCGCCGCGTACGACGCTCGACGACGGACTCACGAAGACCATCGCCTATTTCGACCAACTGTTGAACGAAACCACCGCTCCAGCCGGCGAGTTCGAAGCGCCCGACTAAGGCTGTATGCAGACCATTACTACCGGCCCGCCGATTTCGACCATCGGACAACCCGTTTCCAGCTACGTGCCGGAGCGACTAGACCGACACCAGATCAAGTGCACATCAACAAATCCCCGCAGGGTGTCGCAGCAGCCGGGCCATCACAATCGAATGATGGTAAGGTCGTGGCAAGCAGCGTCGGGAGCACGCAATGTCGGTTGACAACGCCGAACAAATTGCAGAATGGAACGGCGTATTGGGCCAGCGATGGGTCGCGCTGCGGCAAGAGGTCGATCGCATCGTCGCCCCATTCGGCGATGTTGCGTTGAAGGCTGCAGCGCCGCAAGCAGGAGAGCGGGCGATCGACATCGGCTGCGGATGCGGCGATACCGCGATCGAAATTGCGCGGATTGTCGGCCCGGCAGGCAGCGTCCTGGGGATCGACGTGTCCCAGCCAATGCTGGAGGTTGCTCGCTCACGCGGCGAGTCGGCGAACTATCCGCAGCTGAGCTTTCGCGAAGGCGATGCTTCCGCGACCGCGCTTCCGGCAAACATCGACTTGCTGTTCTCGCGTTTTGGCGTGATGTTTTTCAGTCAACCTTCCGCCGCCTTCAGCCATTTGCGGAAGTCATTGCGAACAGGCGGCCGTTGCGTATTCGCCTGCTGGCGAAGGCCCCGCGACAACGCGTGGGCAATGACGCCGCTCTCCGCCGCGCTGCAGGCGCTGGGCGTCACGCCGCCGCCGAGCGACCCGGAGGCACCCGGTCCGTTTGCCTTTGCCGATGAGGAACGGCTGCGCACGATCCTGTCGGATGCCGGCTTCGACAACATTGACTTGCAGCGTTTCGACGCGGCGCTTTTTCTTGGCCCGACAGCGCGCGCCGCCGCCGAAGGCGCGGTGCAGATGGGGCCTCTCTCCCGCCTTGTGCGCGAAGTAGGCGCAGAGCATCTGCCGATCATTATCGACGCCATCGAACGGACTCTAGCGCCTCTCGCCGCTCCGAACGGCCACATCAGCCTGAACGGCTCGACCTGGATAGTCGCGGCTACGAATCCCGCCTGAGTTGCGTCGAAGGCGCTCACCAGTGCGCTCCTGGCGCCGACTTCACGCGCACCGGGTAAACTGTCTGCCGCAGACTCAGTGAAGAAGAGGATCGTCGATGGACAGGATCAAGTGGCTCCTTTGCCTGGCGGGCTTCGCGCTGGTCTGCGTGCCGTCTACCGGCCACGCCGCGGATACTCCGCCGCGCACTTATGCGGTGATTTCCCTGATTGGCGACAAGATAAACGTCGTCGGCCATCGAGCGACCGTCGGTAGCACCATGGATCGGAATCGGCAAGGAGCCATGGCCGTGCAGGGTCGCGCGCTGGACGATACGGCCGTTCTTGCAGCAAGCGACGCGATCAGCCGCTTCGATCCTCGCGCTTCGATCGTGATGCTCGCTTCCAACGACCCGACGCTCTACGAACTGCAAGACGAGCTTTTCGAGCCGCAGCAGCGGTCGCGCGCGCTCCTGACGTCGGCGATCAGGGACCCGATCCAGGGCCAGCACGCGACCCACCTCATCCTTATCAGAAAGCACCGCGGCGATGCGGCAATGCGCATGCAAGTGCAATATGTGGGCAGCGGCAAGGTCGAAGGGGTCGGCTTTTACGTCGATCCGACTTTGCCGACAAGGAATCTCGAAACGAATGAACTAGGTACAGGATTCCTGGCAACGTTTGCATACATCAAGGTTGCCCTGGTGGACGCAACTACGATGACGGTCATTCGCGAGCAGACTGTGGAGGAATCCGCCACGATGCTGACCGGGAAAAGCCTCAATCCCCTCGACGCGCTTACCCCGGCGCAAAAGACGGCCGCGCTGCGGAGCATGATTGTCAAGGCAACCGCGGGCGGCGTGAAGGCCGTGCTGGAGTCGAAATAGCGCCCGCGACACCGATCCGATGGTAGACGTGCGCGGGTCCGGACCATGCGTGCACCCCCGGCAGGCGGCGCCGACGTACTGATCGTCGGCGCCGGCCCGACGGGCCTGGTGTTGGCCTTGTGGCTGACGGGGCTGGGTATCCGCGTGAGGATCATCGACAAGACCGCGGAAGCGGGAACCACGTCTCGTGCGCTCGCTGTTCAGGCACGCACGCTCGAGCTGTACCGCGAGACCGGTCTTGCCGATGCGGTGGTCGACCGCGGACGAAACATTCTCGCGGTTAATCTCTGGGTGTCCGGCAAGCAGGTCGCGCACGGCGTATTGGGCGCGATGGGCGCCGGGATCAGTCCGTTTCCCTATGCGCTGGTCTATCCGCAAGACGAGCACGAGCGACTGCTGATCGATCGACTCGCCAAAGGCGGGGTTGAGGTCGAGCGCAGAACGGAGTTCCTGGGCCTCGAGGAAAGGCCCGGTCGTGTGCTCGCCCATCTACGACTTCCGGATGGCGCCGCTCAGGCGTGCGAAACAAGCTACGTCGCCGGCTGCGACGGCGCGCATTCCACGGTGCGCGAGGCGCTGGCGATCGGTTTCCCCGGCGGCACGTACGAACACCTGTTCTATGTCGCCGACGTCGAAGGCAGCGGGCCATTAGCGAACGGAGAAATTCATGTCGGGCTGGACACGGCCGACTTTCTCGCCGTCTTCCCGTTAAAGAACGACGGGCACTGGCGCCTCGTCGGCACGGTACGCGACGACATCGGGCAACGGCACGAAACTCTCTCGTGGGAGGACGTCCGCCGACGAGTGATCGAGTGGATGCGCATCGACGTCGTAAAGGTGAACTGGTTCTCGACCTATCGTGTGCACCACCGGGTCGCCGATCATTTTCGCAAGGGGCGGGCATTCCTGCTCGGCGACGCCGCGCACATCCACAGTCCGGTGGGCGGACAGGGCATGAACACCGGCATCGGCGACGCGGTGAACCTCGCCTGGAAGCTTGCCGCGGTTCTGGACGGACGCGCGGACGCGTCGCTGCTCGACAGCCACGAGCCAGAGCGAATCGCCTTTGCGCGGCGCCTGGTCGCGACGACCGATCGAGCCTTCACCGGCGTGACGAGCAGCGGCGCAATCGCCCGGTTGGTGCGACTGCGCCTCGTGCCGTTGCTGATCCCGCTGCTGTTTCGACTCCGTCCCGTGCGACGGCTGATGTTTCGCACCGTCTCGCAGACGGCGGTGAACTACCGTGGAAGCAGCTTGAGCGAGGGGCGCGCCGGGCCGGTGCATGGCGGCGATCGTCTGCCCTGGGTCGAACCGGAATCGGCTGGCGGCGAAGCGGACAACTTCGCGCCGCTTAATTCGCTCGACTGGCAGGTGCACGTCTACGGCGAAGTGTCCACCGACATCCAGGCCGCATGCGCTCAGCGAAAATTGCCGCTGCACGTCTTTGCCTGGCGTCCGGCAATGCGCCGGACCGGCCTGCGGCGCGACGCCGTCTATCTGGTGCGGCCGGACGGCTATGTAGCGCTGGCGAACGCTGCGGGCAGCGCCGAGGCACTCACCGCTTATCTCGACGTCCGCAAGCTCAAGCCACGTACACCGTCTTGACGTTGACGAACTCGCGGATGCCGTACGACGACAGCTCGCGGCCGTAGCCGCTCTCCTTGACGCCGCCGAACGGCAGACGGGCGTCCGAGCGCACCGATTCGTTGACGAAAACGCAGCCGCTCTCGATCAGATCGGCTGCGATGCGCTCTCCCCGCGCCAGGTCGCGCGTGATGACGGCACCGCCCAGCCCGAACACCGAGTCATTGGCGACGGCTATCGCCTCGGTTTCGGATTTGACCGGAATCACCGCCGCCACCGGACCGAACAGCTCCTCCTCGTACGCCGGCATCCCCGGGCGGACGTCGGTCAACACCGTCGCCGGATAGTACGCGCCGCGGCCCTCGGGGATCTTTCCTCCCAGCAGGCAGCGCGCGCCCTTGGCGAGGCTCGCCTCGACCTGGGCGTGCAATGCGTCGCGCAGGTCGGTTCGCGCCTGAGGGCCGATCTCGGTCTGGTCGTCGAACGGATCGCCCATCCTTGCGGCTTTCATTTTTTCGACAAACAGCGGCTCGAATTTCGCGCGGACTGCCTCGACGACGATAAAGCGCTTCGCGGCGATGCAGCTCTGTCCCGAATTCACCAGCCGACCCTTCGCGCAGATCCTGGCTGCCAGCTCGAGGTCCGCGTCCTCGAGAATGAGATACGGGTCGCTGCCGCCGAGCTCGAGGACCGTCTTCTTTAGCATCGCGCCTGCCTTGGCCGCGACCGCTCGTCCGGCCGCCCCGCTGCCGGTCACCGTCACCGCGCGCACCAGCGGGTGCTCGATCACCGCATCGACCCGCTTGTTGCCGATCATCAGCGTCCGGAACAGATTGGCCGGAAATCCAGCACGGCGGAAGATGTCCTCGATCGCCAGCGCGCACCCCGGCACATTCGACGCATGCTTCAGCACGCCCGCGTTGCCTGCCATCAAGCCGGGGGCAGCGAATCGAAAGACCTGCCAGAACGGAAAGTTCCAAGGCATCACGGCGAGGACGACGCCGAGCGGATTGAAGGT
>JBDTNP010000447.1:0-5833 GCA_039933695.1 Betaproteobacteria bacterium
GTGGCGCATGCTGCTGCCAGACGGCGGCGGGCAAGTCGCTCAAGAACGCGAGCAGCAGCGCGAGCCACGCGAAGACCTGGTGCGCGATCACCAGCAGCCCATCCCACGGCAGCGCGATCGATGCCAGCGTCAACGGCACGACGATGAACGTGACGACGGGAATCGCCACCGCGTTGGCTGGCGGCGAGACGATCGACACCTGCTGGAACAGCACCAGCATCAGCGGAATCAGTCCGAGGGTGATCGCCGCCTGCGCGCGCACGGCGGCGCGCCATGCCGCGGTCCGGCCGATGCGTCCGACGCCGGTGTAGAGCAGCAGGCCCACCGCGCCGAACGACAGCCAGAAGCCGGGAGTCAGGCTCGCCCAGGGATCGTAGGCGAGGACGATCGCAAGCGCCCACAGCCACACGACGGCCGCCGTGCCTGGCCGCGCGAGCCAGAGGCCGATCGCCGCCACCGTCAACATGTACAGCGTTCGCTGCGCCGGTACGGCGAACCCGGCCAGCAGCACGTAGCCGAACGCGGCGACCACTCCTGCGATCGCAGCGGCCTTGCGTGCCGGCAGCCGCAGGGTGAGCGTATGGCTCCTCTTCCACGCCCAGAACACCAGCGCGCCGATCAGCGTCGCGAAAAACGTGACATGCAGCCCCGAGATGCTGATCAGATGTCCGATGCCGGTGCGGTTGAAGAGCAGCCACTGCGCCGACGGAATCGCGCGCTCGTCGCCGATGGCCAGCGCGGCGATGACGCCGGCGTACGGTCGATCGCCGAGCGCGCGCAGGATGCGATCGCGTATTGCCTCGCGGGCATGCGCGACGTGGTCTTCGGCGCGCCCGGCGAATGCATCGACCCTGCGATTGGCCTCGTCCTTGCGCACATAGCCGGTAGCGCGCAGATCGTTGGCCAGCAGCCAGGCTTCCACGTCGAAGCCATGCGGGTTGACGGTTCCATGCGGGCGCTTCAACCGGACCGCGAGCGACCAGCGCTCGCCGGCCTGCAACACCGGAACGTCGGACGCTGCGCCGGACCCGAAGCCGCTGTACCAGGCGAGCGACACGCGAGACGGCACGCCGGCTTCCGGCGGGATGACGCTTTCGACGGCGAAGGCGAACCGTGTCCCGCGATCGCTGGATTGCGGCAACTCGTCGATCAGGCCGACAAGGCGAATGTCGCGGCCCTCCGACGCGGCAGGCAGCGCGTCGGCCAGCCGAAGCTCGGCGCGCCACGCGGCGTAAAAAAAACCGCCGCTGCCGGCAGCGAGCGCGAGGAGGAAGACTGCGAACCGCGTGCGATGCGAGAGCAGGCACCACAGCAGCGCGAACAGCGGCATGCCGAGCGCGAGATGCGGGTCCGGCAGCGCCGCCTGCGCTTGGAGCACGACGACGCCGAGCGCAAAGGCCAGCAGAGCGAGCTGCAACGGCAAGGAGACTTCCCGACGATTCGGCGTGCGCCGAATGCATCAGTCTAGCCAGGGTTTCGCCTCGCGCTGATCGGCCGGATGGATGAAGCGCAGGCGCTCGTATCGATGCAAAACCGCCGGCTGCACGCGCCGGGCTAGAGCAATTCCCTTCTCGCGCGCATGCGAAGCGCAATCGCGGCCAGCGCGACGCCGCAGATCGCGAGCGGCAAGAATGCCAGCGCCGGCACGCCGCTCAAGTCCCATGCGGCGCCGCTCAACACCGCGATCGCCACCGCGCCGCCGTAGCTCAGCGTGAACGTGCCCGCCGACGTGCGCGCGACGTCTTCGGGCGGGCAGAGCAGCGCCGGCAAGGTCAGGCCGACGATAAGCGCGGCCGCGTCGGAAAACCCCAGCAGCGCCGCCCAGACGATCGTCGCCGGTCCGACCATCAACGTGAACCCTGCGATTGAAACCAGCGAGAGCAGGCCCGAGGCCAGATAGGGCCACGCCTTGCGCTCGAGTTTGCCGGCAAAAGCCAGCAGCAACAAGGACGCCGGCAGCTGGCCGAAATTGAGCGCGGTCAGCGCGCCGCCGATCAGGTCAGGGCGTCCTGCGCTGGTCAGGTAGATCGGTATGAAGGCGTTGGCGCTGAAGTAGATCGCGTTGATGCAGCAAAACAGGCCTCCGAGGCGCCAGACCAGCGATTTGTGCCAGTCGGGGAGCCACCGCCGCGGCATCGTCGCGGGCGCGTCGCGATGCGCGGCGGTGCGCGGTGCGCCGGCATAGACGGCGATAGCGATCAACGCGATCGGCGCCGACCACGCGACCAGCGCCATCCGCCAGTCGCCGCCGACCCACGGCAGCACATAGGGAATGGTCAGCAGCACCGGAAAGATCTCGCCGACGAGGAGGCCGTTGGTATAGATCGCCGTGCCGAGGCCGATGCGCGACGGAGTCCATAGTCGAACCGCCGCCGGCATGATCGGTTGCATGATCGCGATGCCGGCCGACATGACGATCGTCGTTGCGAACAGGATGGCGAAATCGGTCGCGAGCCCGCGCAGAGCGGAGCCGATTGCGACAAGCAGCAAGCCGCCGACCAGGGCCGTGGTGACGCCCAGCCGCGCGACCAGCAGCGAGCCCGCGAGAGCGGCGATCGCGAACAGCGCGGGCGGGATGCTGGAGAGGAGGCCGACCTCGGTCGCGCTCAAGCCGAAGTCGTCGCGGATCATCGCCAGCACCGGCGGGACGGCGAGGATCGTCAATCGCAGGCCGATGCCGGCGAGCCAGAGCAGCGTCAGCGCCAAGGGCAGGCTGTGGCGCCAAGATTGTCGTTCGTTGGGCATCGTGTCGGTGGCGCCGCGGCATTATCGCCGACGCCAACCCCCGGGGGTGCGCGACGACGTCGCCTTGTCGCCCGCGACGGCGCAAAAAAGGCTTCGGCCGGCGCGGGCTTTGACTGCCCGGGCCGGCCGAA
The DNA here is from genome assembly GCA_039933695.1 of Betaproteobacteria bacterium. Classification (GTDB taxonomy): domain Bacteria; phylum Pseudomonadota; class Gammaproteobacteria; order Burkholderiales; family Casimicrobiaceae; genus PALSA-1003. The sequence goes on from JBDTNP010000447.1 coordinate 2,877, forward strand.
GCCGGATCGATTAATCAGGCGCTTTAGTTCTTGGCTGCGGCCTGCGCCAGCATCTCCTGGATCTTGCTGTCGAACTGCTCGTACGGCATCGCGCCCACCATGCGCACGCCGGTCAGCTTGCCGTCCTGGATGCGGCCGAGCACGAACGACGGCGTCCCGTTGACGCCGGCCGCCATACCCTCGGCGATGTCCTTGTCGATCGCGGCCTTGTACTTGTCCGCGGCGACGCACGACTGGAACTTGGCGACGTCCATTTTCACGCTGGCCGCATAGCTCACGATCTTGTCCTGCTGCAACTGGCTCGCGTTGACGATCATCGCGTGCCGCAGCTCCCAGTACTTGCCCTGCTCGGCCGCGCAGCGCGCCGCGGTGGCGCCGCGCCGCGCGTTCTCGTGGAAATCGAGCGGGAAATCGCGGCTGACGAAACGCACCTTGCCGGTGTCGATGTAGTTGGTCTTGATCTGCGCATATGCGGTGTTATGGAACTGCTGGCAGAACGGGCACTGGTAGTCGGTGTATTCGACCAGGACCAGCGGCGCATTGGCCTTGCCCTCGCTGAAACCGCCGGCCGGGAAGGCGAAGCTGACCTTGTCGTCGGGCGCCGGTGCCGGTTGGCCCGCGCCCTGACCGCCGCCCTGCTCGACCGCCTCGCGGATCGCCTTCAGCTCGTCGAGGATCTGCTGCGCCTGCTCGCTGGTAATGCCGTCGGCGTGCGCCGGCATCGCGCCCGCCACCACGGCGGCGGTCAAAGCGAGCGCAGCGATGGTGCGCCAGGATCTGATCAACATTGGATTGCCTGCCTTCCTTAAGTTAAGACGTGGGCCGGGCCCTTTGGACGCTGCCCGAAGATTGGCCGCCATCATAGGGGTGATGCCCTCGGTCGGCGCAGCCGCCCGATGTGAGGCATTTGACGACGAATGAACGGTTGACTGCGGTTGCGGGACCGACGCACAGCGTCAGATTTGGCGGGCACGGGTCACTTGTTGCGCGGCCATAACACCATCTGCGTGCACCGGAACAACGCGATTCTCTTGCCGGTGGCGCGATCGCTGACGACGGCATCCCACACCTGGGTAGCGTTACCCAGATGCACCGGCGTCGCCGCGCAGCTGATCGTGCCGCCGCGCACGGTTCCGAGAAAGTTGCTCTTGAGCTCGATCGTCGTAAAGTTGTCGGCGCCGGGCGGCAGATGCGCGAGGCAGCCATAACCGCATGCGGTGTCGGCCAGCGCGATGATCGTCGCCGCATGCAGGTAGCCGTTCGGCGCGAGGAGCTCGGCGCGGATGTCGAGCTCGGCGTCGACTTGCGCTTCGGTCACGGCGGTGAAGCGCACGCCGATCAGTCCCGGCAGGAAGCCTAACCCTCGCTGCGCGAGCTGCTCGAGTGTGATGCCGGCGCGCAGGCTCAACGCGTTCCCTTTTTCCGGTGCACGCCCGCGTAGCCTACAGTCGCTGTTCGACCCAGCCGCGAACGCTGGCAAGCGCCGCGGGCAGCGCGGCGGCGTCGGTGCCTCCCGCCTGCGCCATGTCGGGCCGGCCGCCGCCTTTGCCTCCGACCTGCGTGGCGACATGGTTGACCAGATCGCCTGCCTTGATCTTCGACGTCAGATCCGACGTGACTCCGGCGATCAGCGTCACCTTGCCGCCCTCGGTCGAGCCCAGCACGATGGCGGCTGACTTGAACCGGCCTTTCAGCTGGTCGAGCGTTTCGCGCAGGACCTTCGCGTCGGCGCCTTCGATCGTCGCGGCGAGGACGCGGATCGGCCCGCCATGGCCGTTGACTTCGACCGCCTGCGCCGACAGGTCGCCCCCCTGGCTCGACGCGAGCCTGCCCTTGACGCGCGCAAGCTCCTTTTCCATCGCGCGCACGTTGTCCTGCATTTGCTGGATCTTGGCGGCCACCTCGCTGGGTGACGCCTTGAGGACGCGCGCCGCCTCGTTCAATTTCGCCTCGATCTCATGCGTGTAGGCGAGCGCGCCTTCGGCGGTCACCGCCTCCACCCGGCGTATGCCAGCGGCGACGCCCGATTCGGACACGATCTTGAAAAAGCCGATGTCGCCGGTGCGACCCACGTGCGTCCCGCCGCAGAGCTCGGTCGAGAAGTCGCCCATGCTGAGCACGCGGACCTCGTCGCCGTATTTCTCGCCGAACAGCGCCATCGCGCCGGAACGGATCGCCTCGTCGTATTTCATCAGCCGCGCTTCGACCGGGTAGTTAGCGCGGATCGCGCGGTTGACCAGCGATTCGACCGTGCGGATTTCGATTTCGGTCATCGGCTGCGGATGCGAAAAGTCGAAGCGCGTGCGATCCGGGTCGACCAGCGACCCCTTCTGCTGCACATGATCGCCCAGCACGCGGCGCAATGCCGCGTGCATCAGGTGCGTCGCCGAATGATTCCAGGCGGAACGTGCGCGCGCATGCGCGTCGACCGACGCAACGACGGTGTCGCCGATCTTGAGCTCGCCGTTCTTGACCTCGCCGTGATGGCCGAACACGTCGGGCTGGATCTTTTGCGTGTCGTGCACTGCGAAGAGCGTCAGGCACGCGCCGGTGCGCGAAAGCTCGCCGCGATCGCCGACCTGGCCGCCGGACTCCGCGTAAAACGGCGTGCGATTGAGGACGACGACGCCCTCTTGCCCTGTCGAAAGCGAATCGACCGCGCTGCCGTCGCGGTAGAGCGCAACTACCCGGGTTTCCTCGGACAGCGTGTCGTACCCATCGAACACCGTCTTGGCGCCGCTATAGCTCAGGCCGCCGGCCGACTTGAAGCTGGACGCGGCGCGCGCGCGGCCGCGCTGCTTGTCCATCGCCGCGTCGAATCCTGCCTGGTCGACCGCCACACCGCGCTCGCGGCATACATCAGCGGTGAGATCGAGCGGGAAACCGTAGGTGTCGTATAGCGTGAAGGCGGTTTCGCCAGGCAACACTTTCGATCCCGACTTGCGCGCTTCGGCGAG
>JBDTNP010000448.1:0-3219 GCA_039933695.1 Betaproteobacteria bacterium
CCGCGACAAACCCTCGGTCGGGACGGATAATCAGCGTATCTTCCGCTTCGATACTAATCGAAACTAATCGAAACTAAGCGACACCAAGCGAGACCAAGCGAAATCAAGCGATGAGCCTGCTGATCCTCGGCCTGATCGTGTTTCTCGGCGCGCACTCGCTGCGCATATTCGCCGATTCGTGGCGCAGCGCACAGATCTCACGCATCGGCGAAGGCCCTTGGAAGGGGCTGTACTCGCTGGTTTCGATCGCGGGATTCGTGCTGCTGATCTGGGGTTACGGTCGGGCGCGGGCGGCCATGACCGTGCTCTGGCAGCCGCCGTCATGGACCCATTACCTCGCCGCGCTGCTCGTGCTGGTCGCATTCGTCCTGGTCGCGGCGGCCTATGTGCGTGGGACCCGCATCAAAAGCGCGCTCCATCATCCGATGATCCTCGGCGTCAAATCCTGGGCGTTCGGTCATTTGCTCGCCAACGGCACGCTGGCGGACATCGTGCTGTTCGGAAGCTTTCTCGTCTGGGCGATCGTCGATTTCGCTGCGTCGCGGCGCCGCGATCGCGCGGCAGGAACCGTGTATCCGCCAGGGACGGCAGGGCGCGATGCAATCGCCATCGCGATCGGCGTCGCCGCTTGGGCGGTATTCGCCTTCTATTTGCACGAGCGTTGGATCGGCGTGCGGCCGCTCGGCTGATCTGTCGATGCATTTCTCAGCGAGCCATCGTGCAACCGTCGCGGCACTGCTGGCCGCGCTGCTCGTCGCCGGGTGTGCTGGCGTGAAGCCATCGGCACCGGCCGTCGCGCCTGCTGCGCCGGCCGCGCCTGCGTTGCCCGGTGCGGCAAGCGGGAGCGCGACTGCTCCCGCACCGGCGGCTGCCGCTGCACCTTCTTCGCAAGCGACTGCGGCGCCGTCTGCCTCCAGCCTGGATGCAGCCAAGCCGGCAGCAAAGCCCTCCGCGCCGGAAGCCAGGGCACCGACCAAATCTGCCGCGCCAGCGGGATCCCCATCCGCCAAGGCAGCTCCCGTTGCGAAAGCGCCGGCGCCGTCGCTGGATCTCAAGGCGCTGGAGACCAAGCTCAAGGAAACCAAGGCGATCGGCGTGATGACCAAGCTCTCGATCAAGAACCAGGTCGACGACTTGCTAAGCCAGTTCCGGACGTTCTACCAGGGCAGACTCAAGACAACGCTGGCGGAGCTTCGGCGCCCGTTCGATCTCTTGGTGCTCAAGCTGCTCGCGCTGCTGCAGGACAGCGATCCGACGCTGGCGGCGGCAATTGTCGCGTCGCGCGAAGCGATCTGGGGCATTCTGTCCGACCGCACAAAATTCGCATCGCTGGATGGAGGCTAAAGCAAACGATGAAGACACGAGCAAGCCTGGCGGCGCTGGCGGTCGCGGCAGCGCTCGCCGCGAGCGCGACCGCCGCCGACGACGCGACGGTCAAAAAGGACCTGACGGCGGTGATCGCGCTGCAAGGCCTGCCCTGCGGGCAGGTTACCGAAGTCAGGACGCTGGGCGACAACGACTACATCGCATCGTGCAGGGACGGCAATCGATATCACGTCTTTGTCAACGCTCAGGGACGCGTCGTCGCGCAGAAACAGTGACTCTTCGGATGGAAGAAAAGCCCGCCGCGCGCTGTTAGCCCGCGGCCGCAGCTTTGCTCGGAAGTGCGTGAACTGGAACGAATCCGGTCAACGTGGCAGGAAGACGAACTAGCCGAACGTCCCGCCCATCAGATCGACCAGAAACTCGGCGACCCAAACCCTGCCCGGACCGCCAAGGTAGGTGGCGCCGCGTCCGGTCGGGAGATGCCAGACGGTAATCGACAGCGTTGCCGTCGGCGCGTGCGCCGGTCGCTTGCCCGGCAGACGCTTGACGTCGAGCAGGAACTCATCCGGCCAATAGCCCTGGCGTGCCACCGCCGTCGCAAACGCGCGCTGATCTTCCAGACCGAGATAGTGGTTTCCGCCCGGGTATATCGTCGGCCGCAGCTGCCCCCTTGCCCCAGGCGCGACCGGATCCATTAGTGCTTTGATGTTCGCTCTCCCTCGCCGGCTTTGTCGCTCCCGCCACCAAGCGCAACGCCTGGGCCGGACCGATGCGCATAAGTTAGCAACGTCCGAGCCATGGCTTGCGAATCAGTAGCTTAGTATTCGATCGCGCCTTCGCGGCCGCCCGGTTGTAAGAAAGCGCGGCGGTGGGCAGTTTGTAGCGCACGGTTGCACTCGCCGCAGTGAACTCGGACGGCCGACGTACGATCCCATCTTCGAAGGAGGACACACCGATGAGCCTGACGATCAGTTCGACCGCGTTCGCGCACAACGCCGAAATCCCGACCCTCTACACCTGCGAGGGCAAGGACATCTCGCCGCCCCTCGCCTGGAGCGGCGTGCCGGCGGGGACGAAGAGCCTGGCACTGATCGTCGACGATCCAGACGCCCCCGATCCGGCCGCCCCAAAGATGACCTGGGTGCACTGGGTGCTCTACGCGATCCCGCCCACGGCCGGCGGCCTTGCGGAAGCGGTCGTGTCGTCGGCGCTGCCTGCGGGCACCCGCGAAGGGGTCAATGACTGGAAGCGCACCGGCTACGGCGGCCCGTGTCCGCCGATCGGCCGCCATCGTTACTTCCACAAACTCTACGCGCTGGATACCGTGCTGCCCGACCTGCAGCGCGCCGACAAGCCGGTGGTGGAAAAGGCGATGCAGGGGCACGTGCTCGCCCAGGCCGTTCTGCTTGGGACCTATCAGAAGCGCAAATAAGCTCGCCAAGCGAAAGCGGCGCGCGTCCGGCGCGCCCCTTCCCGGTGCGCCCGGATGCTCCGTGGAGCCGGCCTCCGTGCGTCGGCCGGGCCTGGCGCGATTCGGGCCTGACCATCTTTGGTCGGCGCGGACTGCATCGCAATATCAATTTGTTGATCCCGGCGGCCGCTTGAGAGTAGAGTCCCCGGAGCCGATCAGAGTCGCTGGAGGATGCTGTAGAAATCGGGCCGAGGCCTATCCGGTGGCACGGTTAGTGCATGTGTCCATTCACGGAGGTAGATAACCCGCATGGATTCCGTCATCGCGCTCGCAGACTTGCAATCGATCTACTCGGTCGCCGAAGTCGACCGGGCGGCCGAGGACGGCGCGGCGCGGCGCAATGAAGGACTGAAGAGCTGGTACGACCGCATGCGCGAGCTCGGCGGCTCGCGCTACATCATCAAGCCGTCGACCGAGGCGGC
>JBDTNP010000449.1:0-2654 GCA_039933695.1 Betaproteobacteria bacterium
TTGCCGGTCGACGCATTCGCCTGCCTTCGCGGCAGCAAGTATTGCCAATCCGAGGAAGTCTTTAATCTCGCGTGCCGACTGTTCGGGGGGCTCGCGCCGGGCTTTTCGCGCGTCGACGCGATATGCCGCTGGATCCGCGCCAACATCGACTATCTGATCGGGACCTCGACTCCGAGCTACTCCGCACGCGATGTTCTCGCACTGCGCGCCGGCGTCTGCCGCGATTTCGCGCATCTGGCCATCACGTTCTGCCGCGCGCTGAACATCCCTGCGCGCTTTGTCACCGGGTATGCGCGCTACGCCGAACCTCCGCCCGATTTTCACGCGGTATTCGAGGCATTCCTCGGCGGACGATGGCAACTGTTCGATCCGACCGAGCTCTCCCCGATGCGGGACCTGGTGCGCATCGGCACCGGGCGCGATGCGTCGGAAGTTCCGTTCGCGACCTTTTTCGGAACGGCGCGGCTGCGCCGTTTGAGTGCGCTGATCGAGGCCGCGCCCGAAGGGGCGGGGCTTGTGCGCCTGCAGACGCCCACATCGGGCATCCAGCTCGCCGCCTGAAAGGGCGGACTAGTCCCAGTAGGGCCGATAGCCGTAATACGCGTGCAGGTGCCAGGCCCAATCGGGATCGGCCATCGCCGGCCAGTGCTTTTTGTCGAATCCGGGCGCGCCTTCGAGGACGCCGCGATCGACATTCAGAATAAAGCGATGGTGGTCGGCGTCGAAGGTAAAGGCGTTCCACGGAATCGCGAACAATTTCTCGCCCAGACCGAGGAAGCCGCCGAAAGTGAGCACCGCGTAGGCGATGCGACCGCGTTGCACATCGATGACGATGTGCTCGACTCTGCCCAGCGCATAGCCTTTGGGATTGACGACCGGATCGCCCTTGAGCGCGTGCGCCGGCATCAATTCGGGCCTCGGGGCAAGGCTCCCCGCCCCTCCGCCGAGGATCGCCGTGCCTGCCGATTGCGGGTCCTGCGAGGTCGTTGCCCGGATGTCGGTCATCGCTGTTCTCCCATACAGTTCAGCGCCAACTCTAGCAATCCACATGCCACCGAATTCGCGCGCAACGGCCAAGGTGCAGGCGCGATAAGCATCGGGCTTGCGCGCAAGAACGGCAAGTTACTGTAGGCCTTGCAAGAGACCCGCCAGGTGTCGGTCGGCGCGGCCGCGCCGACCGCCGGCGCAGCCTGCCTTGAATTCGGCCACGCGCACCGCCACCTACCTGCCATGTCACCTCCCGACGGTCGCGCCTCTTCGCATCTGCATCTGGTCCTCGACGAGGCCTCCGCCGCGGTGTCGGGGGGACGCACCGATGCGGTCGACGATGCGGTCCTGCTCGACGCCTATTCGGCGGCCGTCGTCGGCGCGGTCGAACGAGTGCGCCCGGCGGTCGTCCACATTCGGGTCGAGCGTCCCGGCAAGGGGCGCGGCGAAGGCTCCGGCTCGGGCTTCATCATTGCGCCCGACGGATATCTGCTCACCAACAGTCATGTCGCGGGCGGCGCAAGCGCTCTCGAAGTGACATTGCCCGACGGGCGAACCGCGGCGGGCGAGCTGGTCGGCGAAGATCCGGACTCCGATCTCGCGGTCGTCAAGATCGGCGCGCCGGAGCTTGCCTATTCGCGACTGGGGGATTCCGCGCGCGTGCGGGTCGGACAGATCGCGATCGCAATCGGCAGCCCGTACGGGTTTCAGCACACGGTCACCGCGGGCATCGTCAGCGCACTTGGGCGGTCAATGCGCAGCCGGACCGGGCGGTTGCTCGACAACATCATCCAGACCGACGCGGCGCTCAACCCGGGCAACTCGGGCGGCCCGCTGGTCAGCGCGGCGGGCGACGTCATCGGCGTCAACACGGCAATGATCCTGCCGGCACAGGGCATCTGCTTCGCGATCGCGGCCAACACCGCCGAGCGCGTGGCGGTGGCGCTGATGCGCGAGGGCAGGGTGCGACGAGCGTATCTCGGCGTCGGTGGCCACGATACCGCGATCGCGCGCCGCATCGTTCGCCATTTCGACCTGGTCCACGAATCGGCCGTGCGCATTTCGACGATCGAGAAAGATTCGCCTGCCGCGGCGGCCGGGATGCGCACCGGCGATCTGATCGTCGCCTTCGGCGGCGAAGGGGTCAAAGGCATCGACGACCTGCAGCGCTTGCTTACCGGACGGCGCATCGGCGACGCGGTCGACGTCGTCGTGTTGCGCCGCGACCAGCGCCTGCTGCTGCGCACAACGCCACGCGAGCTGTCGCGCCGCTGACGCCGGAAACCCCCTTCGACGCCCGGGAGCGCGCTTTCCAAGCGCGCCGAACTATGCAAGAATATGCGCAACGCGCAGAAATACAGGTGTCGCGATGCTGGACCGTGACGGGTATCGCCCGAACGTCGCCATTGTCGTCTCGAACTCGAAGAATCTGGTCTTTTGGGGCAAGCGGATCCGCGAGCACTCGTGGCAGTTTCCGCAAGGGGGGATCAATCCCGGCGAAACGCCCGAGCAGGCGATGTATCGGGAGTTGAAGGAAGAGGTCGGGCTCGAGCCCGACCATGTCAAGATCCTCGGACGCACGCGCGACTGGCTGCGCTATGAGGTCCCACAGCACTGGATCAAGCGCGAATGGCGCGGCAGCTACCGCGGCCAGAAGCAGATCTGGT
>JBDTNP010000450.1:0-2409 GCA_039933695.1 Betaproteobacteria bacterium
CGGCGACCAGAACATGGTCGACTACGTCAACAACTATCTCGGGCCGAAGTTCGAGGCGGCGAACCCTGGCGTCAAGGTGCGCGCGGTAGGGACCGGTCCCGGTGATTCGGGTTCGCAGAAAATTTACGAGAAGCTATCGGCGCAGCAGAAGGCGGGCACCGCCGACTGGGATGTCGACGTGGCCGTCGTGCATCAGCGCGGCGCGGCGACAATGGTCGGCGACAAGCTGCTGATGCCGTATCGCAAGGATATCGGCGCCGGCAAGCTGGTCACGCGCGACACCGCCACCAACGCGCTCGGCGCCAACGTCGACGGTTACGTGCTGCCGATGTTCCACAGCCAGATCGCGTTCGCATACAACCCCGAGCTCGTGAAGTCGCCGCCGAAGTCGTTCGCCGAATTGACCGACTGGGTGAAAAAAAATCCGAAGCAATTCGGTTACAACGGCGTCAAGGGCGGAATGTCCGGCGTCGGCTTCGTCATGGGTTGGGTCGAAGCCAATACCGGCATGGCCGACAAGCTGGAAAAAGGCCCGTACGATCCCGGGCAGAAGGCCGCGATCGACAAGGCACTCGGCAGCCTCAAGGACTTCAACCAGTTCGTCGTGATGACGCCCGGCAATGCGGGGACGCTGGACATGTTGAATCGCGGCGAGATCGCCATCGGCCCGGTATGGGTCGACATGTTCTACACTTGGCAGGCCGACGGCCGCATGAGCCCCAAGATGAAGCTTTCGCTGCCGTCGCCGGGCCTGCCCGGGCAGCCGATGTACTACGTCATTCCGGCCAAGGCGGCGCATGCGCAGCTGGCGAAGAAATTCATCGACCTCGCGGAGAGTCCCGAGGTCCAGGCCGATGGCATCGTCAAGCAATTCAACTGGTACCCCGGGATCGATCCGCAGCACGTGCAGGCGAAGCTCGACAAGGCGAGCTGGAACAAGCTGTTCACCGACATTTCGCCGAGCGACCTGTCGAAGTACGGACGGCCGTTTCCGCTGTCGGAATATTTCACCGACATCGTCGAAGGCTACGAGCGCGTAGTGCTTAAGTAGCCGCATGAGCGGCGGAGCAGGGGCCCCGCCGCAGCGCGGGAATGCAACCCGCGAGGGCGGAAGGCGGCCGACGCGGGATAGCAATCGTGCGATGCTGGTCAAGGGAGGCCGCGCGCCTGATCCACTGAGCGGCGCGTGATGAACGGCCAGGCATCGGCGCCGCGCTGGCATGGCCTGGCGCTGGCCGCGCCGGCACTCGCCGTCGTCGGCGTATTTTTTATCGCCCCGCTCGCCATGTCGGGTGTCGTCGCCTTCCGAGCCAAGGGCGGCGGCTTCACCCTCGAGCATTTCAGCAAGGCCTTCGACCTCTACACGACCGATCTCTCGTTCACCCTGGCGATCGTGCTGTTGTCGACGCTCCTTATCGGGCTCTTGTCGATCGCGATCGCCGGCTACCTGACGCTGGGCGAAAATCCGCGCTCGGTCGCGCTGCTGCGCTGGCTCTACCGCTGGCCGCTGTTCATTCCGTTCGTTGTCGCAGGACAGGTCATGCGGACCTTCCTGGCCAAGAACGGGATGCTGAATCACGTCCTGATCGGCAGCGGGCTGATCGAGCCCCTATCGGCGCAAAGCATGCTCGACTGGCGCGGCATCGTCGTCGCGTTCGTCTGGAAACAGGCGCCGTTCGTAACGCTGCTGCTGGCGGGGGCCATGGCGTCGCTCGAGTCGCAGCACATCGAGGCGGCGCGAAACCTTGGCGCACGGCGGCTGCGCGTGCTGCTGGACATCGTGCTGCCGCAGGTGCGAGGCACCTTGCTGGTCGGACTGGTCCTTTCGTTCGTGACGATGCTCTCGGTGCTGTCGGTGCCGCTGATGATCAATCCGAATTCGCCGACGATGGTTACCGTCGACGTCGCCTATCGGATCAATACCTTCGCCGATTATCCGGTCGCCAACGCCTTGTGCCTGCTGTCGCTGCTGCTCGCCGCGGGCGGGGCATGGTTCTACTTGCGGCACGCATCGAACAAGATCGAGGCAGCCGCATGAGGCGCCGCGCGTGAGCGCAATGACGCTCCCTTCGCCGCTTCGGGCACTGCTGCGCGCGGTGCTGCTCGCGCTGTTTGCCTTTGCGATTTTCGGGCCGCTGCTCAACCTGTTTCTGTGGGCGTTCGCCGAACGCTGGTATTTTCCGAGCAAGCTGCCGCTCGAGTACGGGCTGACGTTCTGGTACCGGGTGTTCCAGCCGCGCGGCAATGCGCTCGCCTCGCTCGGCACCAGCGTGTGGATCGCCGTGCTGACGGTCGTCGTGAGCCTCGCCGTCGCGATTCCCGCCGGCTATGCGCTGGCGAGGCTCAAACTCCCCTGGCGCGGCGCGATCCTGTTCCTGTTCCTGCTGCCGCAAGCGGTGCCGAACCTGC
>JBDTNP010000451.1:0-7910 GCA_039933695.1 Betaproteobacteria bacterium
GGGAAGGCTCCACTGCGCGCGCACCGTCGCAGTGTTGATCGAGAGCAGGTTCGAATCGGGTGCGTTCATCGGCCGACGCACCCGACAGCACGATCGGACATTGACACCGGATCACCCATCGCAACCGTGCATGGCCAGCAAGGTCTGCATGCGGCTGCTCGCCAGTGGCGGATCGATGAGCAGCCCCGCGGCGTCGGCAAGACGGAAAAGCTCGACCAGATGAAGCAGATTGCGCGCGCTTTGCTGGCCTCCGACCATGACGAAATGAGATTGCCTTCCGTTGAGCCAGGCCAGAAACACGACGCCCGTCTTGTAAAAGCGCGTCGGCGCGGCGAACACATGGCGCGACAAAGGCACGGTCGGCGCGAGGATCGCATCGAATTCCCTGCGATTCCCCACGGCGAGCGCAGCCAGCGCCGCGGCGGCCGCAGGCGCGATCGGGTCGAAGATGCCGAGCAGCGCGTCGGAGTAGCCGGCCGAGTCGCCGGCGATCAGCTCGGCGAAGTTGAAGTCGTCGCCGGTGTACATGCGCACGCCCGCCGGCAGGCGCCGGCGCAGCGCGATTTCGCGGTGCTTGTCCAGCAGCGAAACCTTGATGCCGTCGATTTTGGCGGCGTTGCTGCGGATCACTTCGAGACAGACTTCGGTGGCACGATCCAGGTCGGCATGACCCCAGTAGCCGGTGAGCGCAGGGTCGAACATCTCGCCCAGCCAGTGCACGATCGCCGGCTGGCGCAACCCGCTCAGAATGCGCCCGTAAACCCGGCCGTAATCCTCCGGAGAGCTCGCACATGCGGCCAGCGCACGGCTCGCCATCAGAATGATGCGGCCGCCGCGGCTTTCGACTGCCTCGCACTGCAGCTCGTACGCGGCGATCACGTCGGCTAGCGTCGTCGCGGGCCGCGGCTCGAGATGGTCGGTTCCGGCGCCGCAGGCGATCACTGCACCGGGCGTTGCCCGCGCTGCGGTCAGCGATCGATCGATCAGCTCTAGCGATGCCGGCCAGTCGAGTCCCATGCCGCGCTGCGCCGTGTCCATCGCCTCGGCGACGCCGAGACCCAGCGACCACAGATAATGCCGGTAAGCGAGCGTAGCGTCCCAGTCGATCGCCGGTTGCAGCCAGGGATCGGCCGTAGACAGCGGATCGGCGACGACATGCGCAGCCGCGTACGCGACGCGATTGAAGCGCGTGCCCGGCGCCGGCGGCATCCACACCGATGCGGCGCGCATCGTGTAGTCGTGCAGCGAGCCGTCAGGGCGCGGCAGCTGGATGCGCTGCATCGCGCTCAACGTTGGACCTCGAGCTCGGGCACGTTTATCCAGCGGCGCTCGGCCCAGCTTTTGAGTCCGAGCTCGGCCAGCTGCACGCCCTTGGCGCCTTCCAGCAGGTCCCACTGGAACGGCGTGTCTTCGAACAGGTGCCGGATGAACAGTTCCCATTCGACCTTGAACGCGTTGTCGTAGAACTGGTTGTTCGGAACCTTCTGCCAGCCGGTGAAAAAATCGATCGGCTGCGGCACGTCCGGATTCCACACCGGCTTCGGCGTATTGGCGCGCGCCTGCGTCCAGCAGTCGGTGAGCCCCGCGACCGCGGAGCCGAGCGTGCCGTCGACATGAAACGTGACCAGATCGTCGCGCCGCACGCGAGTCGCCCACGAGCTGTTGATCTGCGCGATCACCGGACCGCCGGTGCCGGCGAGCTCGAAGGTCGCATAGGCCGCGTCGTCGGCCGTCGCCTCGTACGGGCGCCCACTTTCGTCCCAGCGCTTCGGGATATGCGTCGCGCCGATGCACGAGACGCTCTGCACCCGGCCGAACAGGTTGTCGAGCACGTAGCGCCAGTGGCAGAGCATGTCGATGATGATGCCGCCGTCGTCCTCCTTGCGATAGTTCCAGGACGGACGCTGCGCCGGCTGCCAGTCGCCTTCGAAAACCCAGTAGCCGAACTCGCCGCGCACCGACAGGATGCGTCCGAAAAAACCGGAAGCGATCAGCATCCGGAGCTTGAGCAAACCCGGCAGCCAGAGCTTGTCCTGCACGACGCCGTGTTTGACGCCTGCGCGGCGCGCCGCCGCGCAAAGCGCTAATGCCTGCGCCAGCGTCGGCGCCACCGGCTTTTCGGTGTAGATATGCTTGCCGGCGGCGATCGCCTGCTCGATCAGCTGCGGCCGCAAGCCGGTCGAGGCCGAATCGAAATACAACGTGTCGTCGCGATCGGCCAGTGCCGCGGTGAGATCGGTCGTCCAGCGCGCGACGCCGTGCTCGCGCGCCAGCTGCTCGAGCTTGTCGCGATTGCGTCCGACCAGGATCGGGTCAGGCATGACGCGGCGGCCATCGGCGAGCGCGACACCGCCTTGCGCGCGGATCGCGCAAATCGAGCGCACCAGATGCTGATTGGTGCCCATGCGGCCGGTGACACCGTTCATGATGATGCCGAGTCGTACGGTTTCCACGTTCAATCTCCAGAAGACGATGGTGCCGCGTAGTTCATCGCACAACCGCGGATGCGCCCGGCGGCGCCGCCGACAGCGGCGTCAGCGATGTCCAGTCGGGCTCGGCGCGCGAGCCGAAGCCGGGTTGGTCGAGCGAGCTTAAGGCTATCGTTCCATCGCGTATCGCCAGGCGGACACTGCCGCCGTCGTCGCGGTAGAGGTCCGGATGCGCAGCGAGGAACGCCTGTTGCTCGGACGCGCGCGCGCCTTGGCCGGCGAAGCCGTCGACGTAGTGGTGACCATTGCGCTCGACATGCGTGAGTCCGAGCAGGCCGACGAGTGCCAGATCCTGCTGGACGGCAAGCCCGGCCTGTGCGGTCAGGTCTTCTCCAGAGAGAAAGGCTCTCGGGCCGGGGACGGCGTTCGCCTGCGCGCAGCGCGCGGCGTTGAGCAGCGATTTGTAGAATCCCTTGCAGCTCTTGCTGGAGACGCCGCGATAGCCGCAGCGCCGCGCCGACGGGAAAGCGTCGAGCGTCGCATCGGATTCGTCGATCAGCAGCGGCAGCGACGAATCGAGCATCGAGACGTCGGTCGCCAGCGTCGCGGTACGCGGCAGCGGCTGCTCGAGGTAGAGCGCGACGGCGGCAAGGCGATCGAGCGAGCGCGTCGCGCCGACGCGGCGCCAGAAATCGTCGACGGCCGCCACAGTCTCGTATTGCTCGTTGCCGTCCAGCGTCACCGCGTACCAGGGCAACCGGTCGAGGACTGACGCGATCCGCAGCAGTCGCGACACGTCGGCCTCGGCATTGCCGCCGAGCTTGATCTTGAAATAGCGATTGCCGTACGCGGCGATCACTTCGTCGAGCGTCGCCGGCTGGCCGTCGTCCGGCCGCTGCAAATCGTCACCGGCGTCGATTGGGTCGAGGATGCCGACCGTGTGCCGCGCGGCGATCGCCGGCCTCGCTTCCAGGCTGCGCAGAAATCGGTCGAGGTCGAACCCGGCGAGATCGGGAGTCAGACGCGCGTCGATGCCGGCAAGATTGGCGCGGATGGCATCTGCAAATGACAGATCCAGCCCCCGGCAAAGCGCATCGAGCAGCGCGCGGTCGATCAGCGCCACCCCATAGCTTGCCGTCAGCGGATTGAGTCCCGCGGCTGCTCCGGTGTCGATGATCGCGCGGTAATGCTCGGCGGCGTGGCCGAAAGCGGTCGATGGACGGTTCTGCGAAGAGTACGCCGCGGCCGCGGCGGCTAGCGACGCCCTCAAATCGGCGATGTTGTCGGCGTTCGACCGCTGCGGCGATTTGTCGAACCATTTGGGAATCATCAGCTCGGCGGCCGCGCCGGTCGCCTCGCCGTTCAGCGCGCCGCTCGCGATGCGTATGCGGGCACGGACGAAAGCCTGCGGCGCCTCTGTCACGGTGGCGGCGCCGAACCGAAACGGCAGGCGCAGGCGAACCGGCCGCTCGTACAGCTCGATCGCGACGATGCTGAAGCTCGGCTGCACGAAAAGCGAGGGCTCGCGTCGACCGCCAATGGCCTAGACGTCGAGCAGTCCTTTCGAATAGAAATGCGCGCGGATCGTCTGCGCAAGAACGGCGAATTCCGGGCTTCCCATCATTGCCAGGGTGCGCGGCCGCGGCAACGCGACCTCGTAGATTGCGGCGATCGAGCCGGGACGCTCGCTCATCACCAGCACCCTGTCCGACAGGAATATCGATTCCGGAATGCTGTGCGTGATCAGCAGCACCGTCTTCTTCGCCGCGGCCCAGATGCGCTGCAATTCGAGGTTCATCTTTTCGCGCGTCATCGCGTCCAGTGCGCCGAAGGGCTCGTCCATCAGCAGGATCGCCGGATCGTGCACCAGCGCGCGGCAGATCGACGCGCGCTGCTGCATGCCGCCGGACAACTGCCAGGGAAACTTGTTCTCGAAGCCTTCGAGGCCGACCATCGCGACCAGCTCGCGGGCGCGGACAAGGCTCTGCTCGCGGTGCAGGCCTCGCACCTCCGCCTGCAGCAGGATGTTGGCCAGCACCGTCCGCCACGGCAGCAGCACATGGCTCTGGAACACGATGCCGATGCCGGGGGGCGGGCCGTCGACGGCCGCGCCGCCGATCTCGATCGAGCCGCGGGACGCAGGCAGCAGACCCGCGATCAGCTTGAGCAGCGTGCTTTTGCCGCAGCCGCTGGGACCGACGACCGAAACGAACTCCCCTTCGCCGACCTCGAATTCGAGCGGCCGCAGCGATTCGACTTCGCCGTCCCCGGTCCGATACGACTTGGCGACGCCGCGCGCATGGATCAGCGTTCGTGCGCGCGCCTTGCCAGGCCCGATGGCGGCGCTGGCCATCACCGCATCAAGGAAGATAGTCGAGGGTGACCCAATCCTCGGCCTTGCCCTTGGTGGTCGGATCGAGGCCGCCGTACTGCGCCAAGAGGTCGAGCGACTCGGCGACGTTGGCCATCGACGCGCGCAGCGGCCGCTGCTTGGCCGTTTCCTTGGTGTGATAGAGGGCCGTCGTCTGCTTGAGGCCGATGATCAGCGTTTCGCGCACGCCGGCCTTCGGATTCGCCTTGAGCATGGCGTCGACCGCCGCCTCGGGATTCTTTTCCGATTCCTCCATCGCCTTGGTCGTCGCGCGCAGGAAGCGCCGCACCATGTCGGGCTTGTCCTTCAACGTCGACGTATTGGCGATGATGCCCGAGCTGATCAGGTTGACGCCGTAGTCGGCGAAGCGGATCGGATAAACGGCCCGGTGCGTCGCGTCCTGCAGCTTGATCGCCTGGTCCATCACATAGCCCAGCAGCAGGTCCGCCTGGCCGTTCATCACCGCGTTGAGCTTGGTCTGCGCGTCGCCCGAGACCGTCTTGAATTCGGATTCGTTCAGGCCGGTCTTCTTCAGGAACAGCGGCCAGATCTGCGACATCGAGTCGCCAGGAGTTACCGCGACCGTCTTGCCGACGATGTCTTTCGGCGTGCGGATATTCTTGTCGGCAAAGCCCATGACCGACATCGGCGAAAGCTGCAGCGCGACGCCGACGGCCTTGACCGGCGCGCCTTTGGCGGAGGCCTTGATCATCGTCGCGATGTCCACATACCCGAACGTGGCAGTGTTGGCGGCAACCGCCTGGACCGAAACGCCCGAGCCGCGCCCTTCCTGGATGTCGAGGTCGATGCCTTCCTGGTCGTAGTAGCCGCGCTCCTTGCCGAGGAAGAACGGCGCGTGCTCGCTGTACAGATACCAGTTGAGCAGCAGGACGACCTTGTCCTTGGTTTGCGCCTGGGCGGTGCCGGCGCCGAAAAACAGCGCCATTCCTGCGATCACAAGTGACTTCAGCAGCAATTTCATCAGTTCCTCCTTACGGTGAATAGCCAGCGGAATCGGACTTCAGGCGGTCGCGCCCATCGCATCCGGCCGTCGCGACTGGTGCCAGGGAATCATCAGCTTCTCGGCGAGGTCCACCAGCGCGAACAGGATCACTCCCATCATCGACAGCACGAACAGCGCCGCGAACATCAGCGGCAGATCGAAGTTGCCGTTGGCGATCTGCAGCACGTACCCGATACCCGAATTCGAGCCGACGAATTCGCCAACGACTGCGCCGACGACGGCGAGCGTCGCCGAAACCTTAAGGCCGCTGAAGATGCTGGGCAGCGCCTGCGGCAGGCTGAACTTGACGAACATCTGCCAGCGCGACGCCCGCATCGAGCGGGCCAGGTCGATCATGTCGGGCTCGATCGATTTGAATCCCATCACCGTGGCGACGACGACGGGGAAAAAGCCGAGCAGGAACGCCGAGATGACCTTCGGAAATATGCCGAAGCCGAACCATACGACGAACAGCGGGGCGATCGCGATTTTCGGCACACTCTGCGAAAAGACCAGCAGCGGGTAGACGTAGCTTTCGACCAGCCGCGAATACGCGATGACCATTGCGATCGGTATGCCGATGAGGATCGACAAGGCGAACCCGCCCAGCGTCGCATAGGCGGTGAACAGGCCGTTTTGCCAGAGTCGCGGCCACTCGGCGACCAGCATTTTGGCGACCGCCAGCGGCGCCGGTATCAGGTACGGCGGGATCCGGAAGACGCGAATCACCAGTTCCCACAGGACGAAGATCGCAACGATGAGCAACAGCGGCCGCGCAATCTGCGATTCGAGTCCGCGCCGGATCCATGAACGGGCAACGGCCATCTCTTTGCGCTCCTCCGGGGGAAGCCCTGGCTTCAGGGCTATGTAACTAGTTGGTTAATACTCTAAGGTCGTCGGTCCGCGCTGTCAACGCCGTACCGCCGCGCCCGCGTGCGGTCGGGCCAGATAGCCGAGCACCAGCGCGGTCATGTGCTCGAGGCGGGCGTCCCGCTGTGCGGTCGAGAACAACGCCGCCCCGAACACCTGGGCCAGCGTATGCCTGTTCGACAGGAAGAAGTAGCTGAGCGACGCGATCGAAATGTAGAGCTGCAGCGGGTCGACGCCGGAGCGAAATGAGCCGTCGCGCCGTCCGCGGGCCAGCAGCGTCCCGAGCGTCTCGATCAGCGGCGAATTCATCTCCCGGACCCGCTTCGAGCGTTTCAAGTGACGCGCCTGATGCAGATTTTCGCTGTTGAGAAGCGTCAGAAATTCCGGATGCGCAATGAAGTATTTCCAGGTGAACTCGATCAGCCGGCGCACGCCTTCGGTCGGCGAGCCGTCGAGCAGATTAAGCGCCTGTTCGGCGGTGCGAATGTCGGCGTAGGTTTTTTCGAGCACCGCGAGGAAGAGCTTTTCCTTGCTCGAAAAATAGTAATAGAGCATCCGCTTGTTCGATCCAGCCAGGCTGGCGATTCGATCGACCCGGGCGCCGCCCAGGCCGTGCCGGGCGAACTCGCGGACGGCCGCAGCCAGTATCGTCGCTTTCGTGCGCTCGGCGTCGCGCACGGGCCGGGCCACGGCGCGTGCCGACCGCGCCGAAGGCGTACGATCTTTATCGCGTTGGTGCCGCCGGATTTGCCTATCGGCTCGCCGATCGTCAGTACGATCAAGTCGCCGCGCTGGACTTGCCCGCGCGCGACCAGCAGATCCTCGGCGGCGCGCAGCACCGCGTCGCGATCCTCGCCTTGCTCGAGGTACAGCGGCTGGACGTTGCGGTACAGCGCCATCCTGCGCTGCGAGGAGACCTCCGGCGTCAGCGCGAATATCGGGCAGCCGCAGTTGTGCCGGGACATCCACAACGCCGTCGATCCCGACTGCGTCAACGCGGCGATCGCCTTCACCTTCAGATGGTATGCGGTGAACAACGCCGCCATCGCGATCGACTGGTCGATGCGGGTGAACGTGCGATTGAGGAAATCGCGGTCGAGCTCGCTCGACTCGGTCTTCTCGGCCTCGGCGCAGATCTGGCTCATCGACTCGATCGTCTCGACCGGGAAGCGGCCGGCCGCGGTCTCGGCCGAAAGCATGACCGCGTCGGTGCCGTCGAGAACCGCGTTGGCGACGT
>JBDTNP010000452.1:0-7242 GCA_039933695.1 Betaproteobacteria bacterium
CGACCAGGCCGCCGATTTCCAGCGAAATGATCGCCTCGCGTACCGACGCGCGGCTGACCCCGAGCGATGCCGCCAGCTCGCGCTCGGCGGGCAGACGCGATCCCGGCAGAAACTCGCCGCTCGCGATCAGCTGAGCGATCTGCTCGGCGATCTGTCGATACAGACGGCGGGGCTCGACGGCCTGCAAAGGCAAAGGCTGCTCCTCCGAATCACCTGCGGGCCAGGGCGAATCTCTCGCTCGCCTCTGGTGGCGGCCCGGACGAATCCGGCCCTTTGTCGGCGGACCGCCGCCATCCGAAGATGGCGCGACCCGCCGCGAAAGCCGCGAAGCGACTTCGCGGCAACACGCTCGACGGCATCTTAGTCCGCGGCTATACTTGTGGTCAAGTGGTCGAACCACCAGACCACAGCAAGCCACGAGGCGCGCCAGCGCTGGCCCGATCCTAAGGGTAACGCAGCTCGACGCGCAAATGGCGAACGCTTGCCGCGCTCGCGGCCTACTCTGACTTTTTCGCCGATCGCCCCGGATGAAAATCACCGACTGCCGCGTCATCGTCTGCTCGCCGGGCCGCAATTTCGTCACGCTCAAAATAGAAACCGACGAGGGCGTCCACGGTGTCGGCGACGCGACCTTGAACGGCCGCGAGCTCGCGGTCGCGTCGTACCTCACCGAACACGTGATCCCGACGCTGCTCGGCCGCGATCCGGCGCAAGTCGAGGACATCTGGCAGTACCTGTACCGCGGCGCGTACTGGCGGCGCGGGCCGGTGACGATGAGCGCGATCGCCGCCGTCGACACCGCGCTCTGGGACATCAAGGGCAAGGTCGCCGGGCTTCCGATCTATCAGCTGCTGGGCGGCAGGAGCCGGGACGGCATCATGGTCTATGGGCACGCCAACGGGAGGGACGTCGCCGAGACGCTCGACGAAGTGGCGCGCTACATCGACCTGGGCTACAAGGCGATCCGCGCGCAGTCGGGCGTGCCGGGGCTCGCTTCGACCTACGGCGTATCGAAGGACCGGATGTACTATGAGCCCGCGGACGCCGCGATGCCGTCGGAGAACGTCTGGTCGACCGCGAGGTATCTGGACCATGCGCCGCGGCTGTTCGAGGCGATCCGCGCGCGCTTCGGCTTCGAGCATCACATCCTGCACGATGTCCATCACCGGCTTACGCCGATCGAGGCGGCGCGCCTGGGAAAGTCGCTCGAGCCCTACCGGCTGTTCTGGATGGAGGATCCGACGCCGGCGGAAAACCAGGAAGGGTTCCGCCTGATCCGGCAGCACACGGTGACGCCGATCGCTGCCGGCGAGATCTTCAATGCCATCTACGACTGCCAGACGCTGATCACCGAGCAGCTGATCGATTTCATCCGGACGACGGTCGTGCATGCGGGCGGGATCACGCACCTGCGCCGCATCGCGGCGCTGGCCGAGCTCTACCAGGTTCGCACCGGCTCGCACGGCGCGACCGACCTGTCGCCGGTATGCATGGGGGCGGCGCTGAACTTCGACCTTTGGGTGCACAACTTCGGCATCCAGGAATACATGCGGCATACGCCGGAGACCGACGCGGTGTTCCCGCACGCCTACTCGTTCCGCGACGGATACCTGTATCCGGGCGATGCGCCCGGGCACGGCGTCGACATCGACGAGAAGCTCGCCGCGAGCTACCCGTACAAGGCGAGCTCGCTGCCGGTCAACCGGCTCGAAGACGGCTCGATGTGGAACTGGTGATTCGGCTGCGGTCGAACGGCCCTGCTACGCCGCCTTGAAATGGCCCGATCGGCCGCCCGACTTTTCCAATAGACGTATGCCTTCGATGCGCATGCCGCGATCGACCGCCTTGCACATGTCGTAAACAGTAAGCAACCCGACACTGGCGGCGGTCAGCGCTTCCATCTCGACGCCGGTTCGATCGAGCGTTTCCGCCGTCACCGTTATCGTCACCGCGTCCGCGTCGAGCCTGAATTCGACGGCAACGTGCGTCAGCGGCAAAGTGTGCGCTAGCGGGATCAGCTCGGCGGTGCGCTTGGCAGCCTGGATCGCGGCAATCCGCGCGACGCCGAGGACGTCACCTTTGCTGGCCTTGCCCTCGCGAATCAGCGCCAGCGTATCTGGCTGCATCAGGATCCGACCGCCGGCGCGAGCGACGCGCTTGCTTACATCCTTGCCGCCGACGTCGACCATCTGCGCCTGACCCGCGGCGTCAAAATGGGTAAACTGCGCTCTGGTCCCCGCCATCGGCCCG
The DNA here is from genome assembly GCA_039933695.1 of Betaproteobacteria bacterium. Taxonomy (GTDB): domain Bacteria; phylum Pseudomonadota; class Gammaproteobacteria; order Burkholderiales; family Casimicrobiaceae; genus PALSA-1003. The sequence goes on from JBDTNP010000452.1 coordinate 2,251, forward strand.
CTCCTGAAACTTTGCGCGATCCGCGGCAATCATAGCACCATGACAGAGCACCCTGTCTCCGCCTTCCAGCGCGGCGCCGCGCTGCTGATGGCCGCGCTGCTCGCGTTCTCGCCGATCGCAGCGGCCCAGCAGAATCTGCCCGAGCTGGGTGATCCGTCGCTGGTGTCGATGTCCGCCCCGCAGGAGCGCAAGCTCGGCGAGAGCGTGATGCGCGAGATCCGGGGCTCGGGCGCCTACCTGAACGACCCCGAGGTCAATGGGTATTTGAACGAGTTGGGCAATCGGCTGGTCGGCGCGATTCCCGGCGCACCTTTCGACTTCGAGTTCTTCGCCATTGGCGATCCGGCGATCAATGCGTTCGCGCTGCCGGGCGGCTTCATCGCCGTTCACACGGGGCTCATCCTGCTGGCGCAGACCGAATCCGAGCTGGCGTCGGTCCTCGGCCACGAAATCACGCACGTCACGCAACACCATATCGCTCGCGGCGTCGGCAACCAGCGCGATACGATGCTGCTCACGATAGCCGCGCTCGCAGCCGCGGTGCTGGCCTCGCAGTCCCGTTCCTCGTCCAGCGGCGACTTGACCCAGGCCGCGATCGCCGGCGCGCAAGGCCTCGCGATCCAGAGCCAGATCAATTTCACGCGCCAGAACGAGGAGGAAGCCGACCGCCTTGGCTTCGAGCGGACTTATGCAGCGGGCTTCGACCCAAGCGCGATGGCGACTTTTTTCGGAAGGCTGCAACGCGCTGCAACCTGGTTCGAGGGCGACTCGCCGTCGTACCTGCACGATCACCCCGAGACTTATCAGCGCATCGCCGAAGCGCAGGCGCGCTCGTTCACCAAGCCGTTCCGCCAGGTCCCCGATTCGCTTGACTTCCACATGGTGCGCGCTCTGCTGAAAAGCTACGAGGGCACGCCCCGCGATGCGGTCTTTTTCTTCGATAACGCGCTCGCCGAGAAAAAATACAACAACGAGATCGCGGCGCACTACGGCCTGGTCGCATCGCTGCTGCGGGCGCAGAACTTCAAGCGCGCGCAGGCCGAGCTCGCCACGCTGGAAAAGCTCTCGCCGCCGCATCCGATGATCGACGCGATGGCGGGCCAGGTGTTGATGCAATCAGGACAGCTGGCCCAGGCGATCAGCCGCTATGAGACCGCACTTGCCCGCTATCCGGAGAAAAAGCAGCTGATCTACGACTATCCGGAGGCGCTTCTTAAGCACGATCAGGCGGCCAAGGCCGCCACGTTCGTGTCCCAGCAACTCGTCCGTTACCCGTCCGACGGACAGTTGCATCAGATCGCCGCCCGCATCTACGCGGCGCTGGGCAAGCCGATGCTCGAGCATCAGCATCAGGCTGAATACTACGCGTGGCAGGGTAACTTGCAGGGAGCGATCACCCAGTTCGAGCTGGCGACCAAGGCGCGCGACGCCGACTTTTTTCAGTCGTCGGTCGTCGAAACTCGCCTGCGCGAGTTGCGCAACGAGCTCGAGGAACGGAAAAAGGCAGCAGCGAAGTCGCGGCCGGGGCTGGCGCGGCTAGGCGCCGCTGCCTGCGGGCCCGCTAGGCCTTGCCGGTCGCCGGAATAAAGCGCTGCGCGACGCCGTTGTTGCACCAGCGCTGACGCGTCGGCGGCGGGCCGTCGTCGAACACGTGACCCTGGTGCCCGCCGCAGCGCACGCAGTGGTATTCAGTCCGCGGCACGATCAGCAGGTAATCCTGCCGGGTCGCCAGATGTCCGGGGATGCTGGTGAAAAAGCTCGGCCAGCCGGTGCCGCTGTCGAACTTCATTTCCGACGTGAAGTGCGGCAATGCGCAGCCGGCGCAGACGAAAATGCCGCGGCGCTTTTCATCGTTCAGCGGGCTGGTGAAAGGCCGCTCGGTCCCTTCCTTGCGCAGCACGTAGAACTGCTGCTCGGGCAGCGAGCTTTTCCATTCGGCTTCCGTTCTGTTAAGCGGGGCCGTCGATCCCGCGATGTCGGCGCCTTTGGCCAGAAACTGCCGCCAGTCCTGCTGCATCTGCGCGATCGAGCGGCTCCCGGCCTTCCCCGGGGTGCCGGCGGCCATTGCCCTGCCTAGGCCTGCCGCGGCCAGCGGCCACGCCGCGAGCGATGCCAATAAGTGCCTGCGCTTCATCGTCAAACCTCCATGTTGTCGCGCCTTTGGACGGGTATCGCATACCAAAGGTTTCCGCGATCCTTGGTCGGCGCCTGGCCCCTCCTGCTTACAGCGCGCTCGGACGGCGCGGGACCGGGTCGAATATGCATTAAAATATCACCCTGTCCCGCGCCCGGTTCTGAAACTCCGGCGCTAAAGCCACCGCGACTCCCGTCCGAAAGCCCATCGTCATGCCGCCCGGATTCTACCGGCCGACCGTCGGCTACTCCAGCGCGCGCATCGATGGCCGCGGTCCGGCACGGCGCGCGGGACGCCGGAGCTGAGCCTCGATGGCGCTGGTCGACGACGTCGCCGGGCTGCGCCGCATCCTGCTCCAATCGCGCACCATCGCGGTGATCGGCCTGTCCGGCAACTGGTACCGGCCGAGTTTTTTTGCGGCCAAATACATGCAGGATCACGGTTACCGCATCGTGCCGGTCAATCCGAGCTATGAGGAAGTGCTCGGCCAGAAATGTTATCCGACGCTGCGCGACATTCCACACAAGGTCGACATCGTCGACTGCTTTCGCAAGTCCGGCGAGATTCCGCCGATCGCTCGCGATGCGGTCGAAATCGGCGCCAAGGTGTTGTGGATGCAGCTTGGCATCCGCAACGACCAGGCGGCCAAGATCGCGCTCGACGCCGGGCTCGACGTCGTGATGAACCGCTGCGTCAAGATCGAGCATGCCCGCATCCTCGGCGGCCTCAACTGGGCCGGCGTCAACACCGGCATCGTCTCGGCCAGACGACCGGGATGAAAACCCACGGCGGCCCGGTATGACAACGATGCGCCGCGCGCGCAGGTTCCGGTCGTTCGCGGAGCGCGATGCTTCGATCGGTTCCGATGGCTGACCACGAATTCGGCTTCGAAACGCTTTGCCTGCATGCCGGACATATCCCGGACGCGGCAACCGGCGCACGGGCGCTGCCGATCTACCAGACGACGTCTTTCGTCTTCGACAGCGCCGATCACGCGGCGAGCCTGTTCAACCTGCAGACGTTCGGCAATGTCTATTCGCGCATCTCGAATCCGACCGTCGCCGCGCTGGAAGAGCGCGTCGCCGCGCTCGAAGGCGGCCGCGCGGGCCTGGCCGCCGCGACCGGCATGGCCGCCCAGATGCTCGCCCTGCTGACGCTGGCGCAGAATGGCGACCACATCGTCGCCGCGCGCACGCTCTACGGCGGTACCTATTCGCAGTTCGCCGTGACGTTTGCGCAATTCGGCATAACCACGACCTTCGTCGATGCCGACGACCCGCAGACTTTTCGTCGCGCGATCCAGCCGAACACCAAATGCATCTATGCCGAGACGATCGGCAATCCGCAGCTCAATGTGCTCGATATCGCCGCCGCCGCCGCCATCGCGCACGACGCAGGCATTCCGCTGGTGATCGACAACACGCTTGCTTCGCCCTGGCTGTGCCGGCCGATCGAGCACGGCGCCGACATCGTCATTCACTCGGTCACCAAGTATCTGGGCGGCCATGGCACGACGATGGGAGGCGTCCTGGTCGAATCCGGCAAGTTCGATTGGGGCAACGGCAAGTTCCCGCAGATGACGACGCCGTCGCGCGGCTATCACGGCGTGATTTTTCACGAGACTTTCGGCGACTTCGGATTCACGATGAAGGCGCGCATGGAGACAATGCGCACGCTGGGGCCGACGCTGTCCCCATTCAGCGCGTTCCTGCTGCTGCAGGGCATCGAGACCTTGCACCTGCGCATGCCGCGCCATTGCCAGTCGGCGCTGGCGGTCGCGCAGCACCTGTCGCAGCATCCGGCGGTCGCCTGGGTGAACTATCCGGGGCTGCCGCACAGCGCAACCCGGGAGCTCGCGCAGCGTTATCTGCCGCGCGGCGCCGGCGGCATCCTCACGTTCGGGCTGAAAGCGGGGGCGCACGGCGGCGCGGCCGCAGGCGAGCGATTCATCGAGGCTGCGAGAATGATGTCGCATCTGGCCAATGTCGGCGACGCCAAGACGCTGGTCATCCATCCGGCGTCGACGACACATCGCCAGCTCGACGACGCGGAGCAGCGCGCCGCCGGCGTTCTGCCCGAGATGATCCGGCTGTCGGTCGGCCTGGAAACGCTCGATGATATTCTCTGGGACATCGATCAGGCCTTGGCGCGGGCGCAAGCCTGACCGGGCCATTGCGATCCACATCGGCGAGAAGATCGCTCCGGATGAAAACCGCGAATTACCCTGCGTTGCCATGGCCGTGGGTCGGACTGCTGCTCTGCTGCGCCCTGGTCGGACAGGAATACGTTCGCCAGGCGGCGGGACCCGATGCGCCGCTGACCGTCTACAACATCGCGATCATCGCGGTCGGCGTGACCTCGCTCGCGCTACTGGTGTTGCCGCCGCGCCGGCTCGCCTACCTGCTCGGCTTTGCCGTCTGCGCAGGCTTGATGGCGTACGCGCTGTACCTGCAGTACGTGGTCGGTCTCGAGCCTTGCCCGCTGTGCGTTTTCCAGCGCATCTGCGTGATCGGCATGGGCGTGGTGTTCCTGGTCGCCGCGTTCCACGATCCCGGTCGCACCGGCGCGACCGCCTACGCGCTGCTGCAATTGATCATCGGCGGCACCGGCGCAGGCTTCGCCGCGCGCCAGGTCTGGCTGCAGTCGCTGCCCAAGGATCAGGTGCCCGCGTGCGGCATGGGCCTCGACTACATGCTCGACACGCTGCCGTTGAGCGACGTCCTGCGTAAGGTCTTCGAAGGCAGCGGCGAATGCGCGGAAAAGAGCTGGGAGTTCCTCCACCTCTCGATCGCGGGCTGGACGCTGGTGTTCTTCATCGCGATGACCGCGGCGAGCTTCGCGCTGATCCGGCGCGATCG
>JBDTNP010000453.1:0-1692 GCA_039933695.1 Betaproteobacteria bacterium
GGCGCCGCGGTCCAGCGCGTCGCCGACCGCGCCGCGAATGCCGCGTCTAGCGCCGCCATCGCCGGCTGGTCGGCGAGGCTCAAACCCCGCGAATTGCGGCGCTCGGGCGCGAAGAGCTCGCCCGGCAACGGCAGCGCGGGATTCGGCGCACCGCCCTGCGCGCGAACTTTCGCCGCCGGGTCGGCGACGATATCGGCGATCGACACCGTCGTGTCGCCGATACGGTTGACGAACGAGGTGTTGGCGCCGTTTTCGAGCAGCCGCCGGACCAGGTACGGCAGCAGATCCTGATGGCTGCCGACCGGCGCGTAGACGCGGCAGGCGACGTCGAGCTTGTCGGCAGACACGATCTCGTCGTACAGCGCCTCGCCCATACCGTGCAGGCGCTGGAATTCGAACGCGTCCGGTGCGATTCCAGCTTGCGTGGCCCGCTCGACGATCGCCGCGGCGGTGTGCGCGTTGTGGGTGGCGAACATCGGAAACAGCGCGCCGTCCTTGCCGGCGCTGCCGAGCATGCGCCGGACACAGGCGAGGTAGGAGACGTCGGTGTGCGCCTTGCGCGTGAACACCGGATACGAGTCGAGGCCCAGGACCTGCGCGCGCTTGATCTCGGTGTCCCAATAGGCGCCCTTGACCAGCCGCACCGGAATGTGGATGCGGCATTCGGTGCCGAGCGCGATCAGCCAGTCGATCACGGCCAGCGCGCGCTTCTGATAGGCCTGCACGGCTATGCCCAGGCCCTCCCAGCCGGCCAGCGCCGGATCGCGCCGCAGCCGTGCGAAGATTTCCAGCGAAAGCTCGAGCCGTTCGGCTTCCTCGGCGTCGATCGTCATGCCGATGCCGTGGCCCCTGGCGATCTTCGCGAGCGCAGTCAGCGATGGAACGAGCTCGGCGAGCACGCGCCGGTATTGCGGGTACTCGTAGCGCGGATGCAGCGCCGAGAGCTTGACCGAAATGCTCGGCTGCGCGAACACTGTTGCATCGTGGTCGCGCGCAAGACCGATCGCGGCGATCGCGTCGGCGTACGAGGCGTGATAGCGCGCGGCATCGGCGGCAGTCAGCGCGGACTCGCCGAGCATATCGAACGAATGGCGAAAGCGGGCGTTGCCGCCCGAGCGGCTGCGCGACTGCGCTTCGGCGATCGTGCGGCCCATGACGAACTGCTCGGCCATCAGCCGCATCGCCTGCCGTATGGCGACCCGCACGACCGGTTCGCCCGCGCGCGCGACGACGCGCTCGTACCAGCTCGCCGGATCGCCGGCCGATTCGGCGTCGATCTGCGTCAGCCTGCCGGTCAGCATCAGTCCCCAGGTCGACGCGTTGACCAGCAGCGACGGACTCTGCCCCAGGTGCTTCTGCCAGTCGCCGCGCGAGAGCTTGTCGCGAATCAGCCGGTCGGCGGTCTCGGCGTCGGGAATGCGCAACAGCGCTTCGGCGACGCACATCAGCAGCACGCCTTCCTGCGTCGACAAGTCGTACTGCTGCAGGAACGACTCGATGCCGGCGCTTCCCGCCTGCCGCGCGCGTACCGCCTCGACCCAGCCGCGGGCGCGCGCGCTGATCCGCGCGGAGGCCGCGGTGTCGGAGCTCGCCAGCGGCAGGAGGCGCGCCACGACGCGCGCTTCGTCCGCGAGGAAATCGGCACGGATCGCCGTTGCGTCTGGACTTTCGGGCAGCATGGGATCGTTCATC
>JBDTNP010000454.1:0-4499 GCA_039933695.1 Betaproteobacteria bacterium
ATGAACGCGGTGTCGGCGATCGGCTCGTCCATGTGCCAAAGCAGCTGCGGCAAAAGGGCCGTAACGTCTGGCCGGACGAGGATCTCGTGGTGCTCGGTGCCGAAGCGCTGCGCCACCTTTCGGGCGTACGGAAGCTCGTTGTAGTAGTCCTCGGCCGCGCCGCCGCCGAAGCCGATCGCATAGGTCTTGACCGGCCGATCGCTCGCCGCCGACATGAATGCGACCACCGCGCTCGAATCCACCCCGCCCGACAGGAACGCCCCGATCGGGACGTCGCTCACCATTTGCATCCGCACCGATTCCTCGAGCCTGGCGCGCACGCGGGCCACCCACTCGTCCTCGGTGCGTGCACGATCGACTTCGGCCGACACCCGCCAGTAGCGGCGCTCGTCGAGCTTGCCGCGCTCGGCGCTCAGCACCGTTGCGGGTGCGACCTTGCGTATGCCTTGGAATATCGACTGCGGTGCCGGTACGTATCCGAGCATCAGGTAGGCGGACAACGCCGCCGGATCGAGCTCCGCGTTCATCCCCGGCAGCGCGAGGATCGCCTTGGCTTCGCTCGCGAATATCAGGCGGCGTCCGTCATTCCACAGATACAGCGGCTTGATGCCCAGGCGATCGCGGCCGAGCAGCAGCCGCTGGCGCCGCGCATCCCACAGCGCGAAGGCGAACATGCCGTTCAAATGCTCGACGAACGATTCGCCGTGCTGTTCGTACAGGTGAACGATGGTTTCGCAATCGGAGGCGGTCCGGAAACGATGGCCCTGTGCAGTGAGCTCGCTGCGCAGCGCCCGGTAGTTGTAGATCTCGCCGTTGGCGATCAGCGACAGCGTGCCGTCCTCGTTGGACAGCGGCTGGTGCCCTCCGGCAACGTCGATGATCGACAGGCGCCTCATGCCGAACGCGAGCGGTCCGTCGGCGTAGACGCCCTCGTCGTCCGGGCCGCGATGGACGGTCAGGCGGGCCATCGGGCGCAGCGCCTCCGCGGCCGCGGAAGCCCCATCCAGATGCAGCATGCCGTAGATGCCGCACATGCTAGTGTGTCTCGAGCATCGCGGCGGCGATAGGACGCGCGCCTAGCAGCGATTGGTAGATCCTCGCATAGCCGCCGACGCTGCGCGTCCAGGTGCGTTCGGCCTCGACGAATCGCCTGGCCTGCGCCGAAAGGCGCGGCCATTCCGCGCGCCGCGCCAGCACCGCCTCGAGTGTGCGCGCCAGCGCGGCAGCATCCCCCGCGGGAAATAGAAACCCGGTCTCGCCGTCGCGCACCAGCTCTCGATGCCCGCCGACGTCCGAGGCGACGAACATGCGCCCCTGTGCCATCGCCTCGAGCGGCTTCAGCGGCGTCACCAGATCGGTCAGCCGCATCCGGTGGCGCGGATACGCCAGCACATCGATCAGATCGTAGTAGCGCCGGACGTCGCCGTGCGGAACGCGGCCGGCGAAGATCACCCGATCGGCCAGGCCGCGTTCGGCGGCGAGCGACTTCAGCGCCTGCTCCTGAAAGCCGCCGCCGACCAGCAGCAGCTTGAGCTCGGCCAGACGCGGAACCAACAGGGCGGCGGCCTCGATCAGCAGGTCCAGGCCCTCGTAGGCATAGAACGAGCCGGCGAAACCGATCACCGTCGCGCCCTCGAGCCCAAGGCGCCGGCGCAGCGCCGCATCGGGCTCGGTGCCCGAGCGGAATTCGTCGGTATCGACGGCGTTTGGGATCACGGTGATCCGATCGCGCGCAATACCGCGCGCGGCGATTTCGTCGCGCAGCCCCTCGCAAATGGTGGTGACATGATCGGCGTGGCGCAGCGCGAAGCTTTCCAGAGCGCGCGATGCGCCATAGCGCAGGCTTCCTTCGCGCGTCCGGCCGTGGTCGACGGCGGCGTCCTCCCACAGCGCGCGGACTTCGTAGACGACCGGAATCCCGCGTTGCCGGCCAACGTGCAACGTCGGGAGCGCATTCAACACCGGCGAGTGTGCGTGCAGCACATCGGGCCGGAACGACGCGCTGAGCTCGCCCAGGCGACGCGCGGTAGCCGCCATTTCCTGCAGATAGATCGCGCCAGGCAACGCCGAGATCAGATTGCGCCGCGCCGCCGTGCGATGGAAGCGCCAGCCGTCGGCATCTTCGATGTCGCCGCCGGCCTTGCCCTGCCGCGGCGTGGTCAGCTGCAGCGTCTCCCAGCCGAGCGCGCGCTGCTCGCGCAATATCGCTGCGGTCCGGAACGTGTAGCCGCTGTGCAGCGGCAGCGAGTGGTCAAGGACGTGGAGTATGCGCATCGCAGCCAAGTCATGCCGCCTTGGCCGCCAGCTGCGGGGCCGCCGCCGTATCGGCCACGTTGCGCAGGAAAGCGTCGAACATCACCAGGGTCCACAGCGAGGAACTGTAGTCACGGCGCCCGGATTGGTGGTGATCGAGCAGCTCCTGCAAATAGCTGCGGTCGAACATGCCGGTGTCGGCGAGGCGCTCGCCCAGCAGCGCATCGCCGACCCGCTCACGCAGCGGTCCGCGGAACCAGCGCGCCAGCGGGACCGCAAACCCCATTTTCGGCCGGTACAGGATTTCCGCCGGCAGACGCGGCTCGAGCGCTTTTTTCAGCAGCCACTTCCCTTCCTGGCCCTGCACCTTGAACGACGAGGGCAGCGAGGCCAGCCACTCGACCAGCGGGTGGTCCATCAGCGGCTCGCGCACTTCGAGCGAGTGGGCCATGCTCGCGCGGTCGACCTTGGTGTTGATGTCGCCGACCAGGTAGGTCTTAAGATCGAGGTATTGAACAAGCGCCAGCGGGTCCTCGGTCTGCGCGCTCTTCGCGTGCCGCCGGAATACCTCGAGTGCGCTGTAACCGCCGAGCTCCGCGCGGAAGCGGCTCGTGAACAGCCGCCGGCGCATGCCGTCGCGCAGGATCGACACACCGTGGCAATACGCCTCGACCGGATCGCGCCCCAGCGCTTCGAACGTCGACTTGGCGCGAAACATCCGCGGCGCCCAGTCCGCTTTCGGATAAGCGCCTGCCAGCATGCCGAACACCGGCCGGCGCAGCGAAAGCGGCAGCAGGCGCCGCATCCGCTCTTCCATCATGTGCAGGCGATAGCGCCGGTAGCCGCCGAAATTTTCGTCGCCGCCGTCGCCCGACAGCGCGACGGTCACGTGCTTGCGAGCCAGTTGGCAGACGCGGTAAGTCGGAATCGCCGAGCTGTCCGCGTACGGCTCGTCGTACACGCGCGCCAGCGTATCGATCAGCTCGTAGTCGTCGCTTTCGACGCGATCGACGAAATGGCGCGTACGGTAACGGTCGGCGACCTGCTGCGCGTAGCGGGATTCGTCGTAGGCCGGGTCGGCAAAGGCGATCGAGCAAGTGTTGACCGGATCGGCGGACGCATTCGCCATTGAGGCCACGACCGCGCTGGAGTCGACGCCGCCCGACAGGAACGCCCCCAGCGGGACTTCGGAGATCATGCGCAGGCGGACCGATTCGTCGAGCCGCGCCGTCAACTCCGCCATCGCGTCCGGCAGCGTGATGACGCGATCGAGCGTGAAGCGCGGGTCCCAGTATGGCAAGGGCGCTGGCAGCGGCGCACCCTGGCGCACGCTCAGCGTGTGCGCCGGCGGCAGCTTGTGCGCCGCCTTGAAAATCGTGCGCGGCTCGGCGACATAACCGAGGGCGAAATACTCTTCGACCGCGTGCGGGTCGATGTCGCGGGCGAAGGCCGGATGCGCCAGCAGCGCCTTGATTTCGGAGCCGAACAGGAACGTGCCGTCGGCGAGCAACGCGTAATGCAGCGGCTTGACGCCAAGCCTGTCGCGGGCCAGAAACAGCGTCTTGCGATTGCGGTCCCACAGCGCGAACGCGAACATGCCGCGAAAGCGCTCGACGCAGCGCTCGCCCCACGCCTCCCAGGCATGGACGATCACTTCGGTATCGCTCTTGGTGCGGAAACGGTGGCCGAGAGCGGTCAGCTCCGGGATCAAGTCCTGGTAATTGTAGATTTCGCCGTTGTAGACGATCACCACGCTGCCGTCCTCGTTGTAGAGCGGCTGCTGTCCGGTGGACACGTCGATGATGGACAGGCGGCGGTGCCCGAGGCCGAGGCCGGGCTCGACGTGGAGTCCGCACTCGTCGGGCCCGCGGTGATGCTGGGCCTCGTTGATGCGCGACAGCAATTCGCGGCTCACGTCGCGCCTGCCGTTCAAGTCGAGTATTCCGACGATGCCGCACATGGCTGGCTCTTCCTTAAGTCCTAGCTTCGCACGCCCGGACGCGGCGCCGCAGTCGTCGCGCCCGAACGAACCGGCCGATGCTCTCGAAGCAAGCCGGCGTAGACACGGTCGTAATCCTCGACCATGCGTTCGAGGCTGAATCGACGTTCGACCCGGCGCCGCCCGGCCTGTCCATGCCGCCTGGCGAGCTCCGGCGTCGCGAAATACGCAGCGATTTCACGCGCCAGCGCATCGCTGTCCGCTGCGGGCACCGTGCGGCCGGTGACGTTCTGTTCGACCAGCTCTG
>JBDTNP010000455.1:0-6673 GCA_039933695.1 Betaproteobacteria bacterium
CAGATACTGGATCACGTGGCTGAGCTGCGTCGGCAGGAAGCCGTAAGGATTGGCCAGCGCCAGCAACAAGGCCTGCACATAGATCCGTTCCGGCGTGGCTTCGGGATTGTCGCTGGAGATCGGCGTCTGATGGAGACCTCGCGAACGGGCATGAACATAGATCGCATGCGCATCGTGCCATGTTCGCGCCGGCACCGGCGCGTACGACATGTAGCTGTTGGTCAGCACGCGGGTCGTGCATTGCAGGCAGCGATGAATCAGCGCGACCAGCAAGCGATTGCCGCCGAGCAGGATGCGCTTGTCGGCTTCGTGCGCGAGCAGCCGCTTGTACGCAGCGGCGGACAGCGTCAGCGCGACCTTGGCCGCTTCCAGCGCGCTGCCGGTCAGCGGATGCGCGGCGCGCGCGAAATTGCGCTCGAGTACCGGCCAGAGCGTGACCGCGGCCGCGTAGAACTTCTCGGCGAGCTCCAGTCGGCGCGAGTCCGAGATCGCTGCCCGGTTCGTGGCGGCCAGCGCATCGCCGATCACGCCCGCGGCTTCGATCGATTCCCGCTTCATCGTTTCGTCGATCCACGCCTGGACTTGCGCCGGCCTGGTTTCGGGCGGGTGCGCAGGGCGTTCGTCGAGCGGCGGTAGGCTGAGTGCGAGGCTCAAGAGCGTGGTGTCGGAAGGGTTACCGCTCGATTGTAGACGATGCGACCGGCGGATCGCGGCAAAGGCTCTACATCGCGTCGAGAAAGGCGGCGACGGGTGCGATCTGCTCGGCGTCGAGCAACATCGGGGCGTGTCCGATGCCCGCAAATTCGATCAGGGGCGGCTTGGGGCCGCGCATGCGCATCGCCGCCGCGGTCTCCGGCGCAAGCAGATCCGATTCTGCCCCGCGCAGGACCAGCGTCGGGCACGAAATCGCGTCCCATATCGGCCAGAGGTCGCCCGCTTGCGTCGCCTGGATGCGGAACGGGACGGCGATGCCCGGATCGTATTTGAGCCGCCAGCTGCCGTCGGAGAGTTGCCGCGCCGTCGTCCGTGCCAGCGTTTGCCACTGCGCGTCGGACAGGGCGCCGAAGGGAGCGGACACGGCGCGGATATGCGTCTCGAGCGCGGCGAACGACTCGAACTTCGGATCGGCCCCGACGTAGGAGGCGATCCGCGCCAGCGCCGGCGACTCGATCACCGGGCCGACATCGTTGACGACGAGCCTCGCGACCGGCGTATTCTTCTGCGCGGACAGCAGCATGCCGAGCAATCCCCCCATCGACGTGCCAACCCACGCGCAGCGCTCGACCGCCGCGTTCGCCAGCAGCGCAGTCAGCGTCGTCAGATAGGTGGTAAACGTGTAGTCGTTCGGATCGGCCAGCCATTCGCTGTCGCCCCGCCCCGGCATGTCGGGGCACAGGACGCGGAAGCGATCGCCTATTGCCGCCGCGAGCGCGTCGAAGTCGCGCCCGTTGCGCGTCAAGCCATGGACGCAGACGACCACGCGCGGATTGTCCGGATCGCCCCATTGCCGATAGACAACGCGATGGAAGCCATGCGGACTGAGACTGGCGAAGTGGCGTTCTTGCTGAGGGGGCATGCTGATCGTTGCGCGCGATGGCCGATGCGCGGCGTCACAATGCATCGTCGGGGAAAACGCCGATAACGTCAAATTCGGGAAACGCGCCCTAGCGAAACATCGCGGCTGGAAATACCGGCACGAAGCCCGGGCTGTCGCCGCCGAGGAAAGCGTCGATTTCATCGCGCCGCGCCATCGCATCGGCATGCCCGAGCGCCATCAGCGCGCGGCAGTAGTGGCGATCGAACAGCAGGTACGAAAGCAGATTGCTGCCGGTGCCCTCGGTGCCTCCCAGGCCGCTCAGCAAGTAACGTACGCCGGCCGGCAGATGCCGTCCGTAGCCGACGGCGAGCTCGGCCAGGTCGCGGCTGGGTCCCAGGACCAGCGCATCGACGTGCGCCACGTTCATTCCGTGCTCGATCAGGCGCTCGGAGTCGATAAGGCCGGCGAGCTGATTGATCTGCCACAGGCGCTCGAGGTCGGCACCCATGTTGTCCAGAAAGATGCTGGACAGCGCGTGTCCGGCAACCTGCGCAAACGATGGATAACGGCGCGCCGCGCTGCGGGTCGGCGACGGCCGCTGGCCGGTGAACTGGCCGACGGCGATCACCAGCAGCCTGCGGGCGCCCAGATGGAGCGCCGGCGACAACGGCGCGATCTGGCGAACCGAGCCGTCGGCGAAGTAATCGCTGCCGACGAGGGCCGCGGGAAAGATGAACGGTATCGCGGTCGACGCGAGCAAATGATCGACGCCTATCGTCGCCGTCTCGCCGCGCCGCCGCATCCGCTGCCACGCCTGAATCGCCGGATCGCCCTGGTAGAAGGTGACAGCGTGGCCGGTCGAGTAGCTGGTCGCATTGATCGCCAGGGCGCGCAGGCGCCCTGCGGCGATGTGCGCGGCGATGCGCTCGGCGTCCAACTCCCGCCGCAGCAGGCGCCGCAGCGGACGATTGTCGAACATCGACGCTGCACTCGCCTGGCCATGTCTGCCGGTTAAAACGGATGCCAGCCAGCGCGCACCGTGCGCCGACAGGGTCGACAGGTCGGCCTTGTACACATCGCCGACGTCGATGTTGCGCCACAGGCGCACCAGGCGCGCGACACCGTCGCGGAACCTGTCGGCATGGACCGCCAGCGCCGCGGCGTTGATCGCGCCCGCCGAGGTTCCGCAGATGATTCCGAACGGGCCAGCTGCCGCCGGGCGCAGGATTCGCGCGATGGCACGCAGCGCGCCGACCTGGTACGCCGCGCGCGCGCCGCCTCCGGAAAGGATGATCCCGGTACCGATCCGCGTGCCGCTGAGGGTGGCCAGTCCCGCTACTCCGCTCGCAGCGTGCGGTCGAGGATCAGCAGCATCGCCGCGGTAGCGCCCCAGATGTAGCGCTCGCCGTACGGAATCGCGTGGTAGTCGCGGCGCAGCTCGCCCAACATGCGGAAATGACGCTGCTGATTGCCGGGCTCGAGGAGAAACGCGAGTGGCACCTCGAAGACCGAGGCGACTTCGACCGGATCGGGCTTCAGCACGATCGGTGGCTCGATCCAGCCGACGATGGGCGTCACCCGATATCCGGTCACGGTCTCGTAGTCGGCGAGGCGCCCGAGGGGCTGTACGCGGTCGCGCGGCAAGGCGATCTCTTCCTCGGCCTCGCGCAATGCGGCAGCGACAGCGTCGGCGTCCTCGGGCTCGATGCGTCCGCCCGGAAAGCTAATCTGTCCCGGATGATCGGGCAGGTCGGCGCTGCGCTCGGTAAACAGCACGGTCAGACCCTCGGGGCGATTGACCAGCGGGACCAAGACGGCCGCGGGCGTCGCCACGCCTTCGCGTCCTGGCAGGCGGAATCCGTCGGAAAGATTGGTCGCCGACTTCGGCGCCGGCCGATCGAACCGCTCGCGCAACCAAGCTTGCTGCTCGGCAGGCGATAACTGGAAAAGAGGTAACTGCATCGGGCGCAAAGGGCCCGAATCCGGGCGCGGCGACAATTGTAGCGCGCGCCGCAAACTCGCCCGTAAAGCGAAATGTCAGACCAGAAGCTTGATCCCCGCGATGCCGAGCGCACCGATCAGCAGCATGCGCAGGATGTGCGTCGGCACGCTGCGTGTCGCCACGCTGCCAGCGACGATGCCCGGTAGTCCGCCTGTGACCAGCGCAAGCAGCAGGCCGGCGTCGATGGTGCCGAGCCAGGCATGGCCTGCAGCGGCGATTGCCGTCAGCGGGACGGCGTGTGCGACGTCGCTGCCGGCAATCTCGGCAGGCTCGAACTCGGGATAGAGCAACGAGAGGATTGCCGCGCCTATCGCTCCCGCGCCAAGCGACGTGAGTGCCACGGCGGCACCGATCAGTGCCCCTGCGACGACCGTCGCCGCCGGACGGTGGCGGCGCACGCGATCGAGCGCCGCGGAATGGAGTGCCCAGCGCCGGATGCTCCCTCGAAGCAACACCAACGCGACGCTGACAAGCACCGCGATGGCGACCGATAAGCGGATCACTCGCGCCAGTTCTTGCGGCGTGGTGCTGATGTTCGCAAGGATCGCGAGCGTCGCGATCGCCGCTGGAACGCTGCCGGCCGCGAGCAGGACAACAACGGGCTCCCTTATCGTGCGCGCGGCGCGATGCGCGAACGTCGCAGCGGTCTTGGTCACAGCCGCGAAGGCGAGATCGGTGCCGACCGCAATGGGGGCGGGAATGCCGAATGCGGTGATCAGCAGCGGTGTCATCAGCGACCCGCCACCGACGCCGGTCAGCCCGACCATCAGCCCGACGCCCATGCCGGACAACGCAAGCCACGCGAATTCGGTCATCGCGACCAACCTGGCGATGGCATCGCGGTCGCCGCCGGCCTATCGGCCGGTGCGGGCGCGACCCGGATCGTCGATCTCGCGACGGTCGCTCGCCTCGGTGCCGATGTCGGCCAGCGCGTTTGCGACCGCGGCACGATGAGCGCGAAATTGCGCTCCGAGCAGAATTACGGCGGGCCCGGTCAGACCGGCGTCGGCGATCCGTGGCAGCGCGGCGATCGTCGAATAGATGACCCGCGCCTCCGGTAACGACGCGTTCTCGACCACCGCCACCGGTGTCGCTGCCGGCTTGCCCGCGGCGATCAGCGCCGCCGCGATCGCGTCCGCCTGACCGACGCCCATGTAGATCGCGCCGGCGTCGGCGGCGGCGATGCTTCGCGCCCATTCGTTTGCGGCCTCGCCATCGCCGACGCGCGGAGTGACCAGGCTGATCGTGCGCACGAGGCCTCGCTGGGTCAGCGAAATGCCGATTTGCGCACTCGCCGCCAGCGCCGCGGTGATGCCCGGCACCACCTCGTAGCGCACCCCTGCCGCCTCGAGCGCGGCGATTTCCTCCTGCGCGCGGCCGAAGAGCATCGGATCGCCACCTTTGAGTCGCACGACGACCGAATGCACGGCCGCCGCATCGACCAGCCGCTTGTTGATGAACTGCTGTGCCGTCGAGTGCTTGCCGCAACGCTTGCCGACAGCGATCTTGCGCGCGTTCGCGGCGAGCGCGATCGTCTCCGGGTGGACCAGCGCATCGTAGAACACGATGTCGGCGCGCTCGAGCAGCCGCGCGGCGCGCAAGGTCAAGAGGTCTGGTGCGCCGGGACCGGCGCCGACCAGATAGACGACGCCGCTGCGGGGATTCACTGCTCGGCCTCCTCGGCGATTCCGGCGGCGTGACGACCGCGTGTCGGCCTCCTGTCGCCTTCGCGGGTCACATCCCCGTCCCTGCGGGACGGGGGCCCTGTTCCGCCGCTCATGCGGCCATCCCGGCGGCAACCGTGTCGTGCGTTGCCTCGTCGATCAGGATGAAGCTTCCGGTGGCACGGCTCTCCTCGTAGCGGTCGACGAATGCCGGCTGCGCCAGTGCTAGCCGGACGTGGCCGATGTCGTTCATCGCCAGCGCCGGCGGCGCGGGCTCTCTCGACTGGGTCGAAACGTTCCACAGGTAATCGATGCGCTCGACCCTGGCGCGCGCTTCTCGCGTCGTATGCCGCAGCAGATAGCGGCGCCGCGAGTGCAACGGCGCGCTCGAAAGCCAGCAGAGCGATGCGTCGACGGTGCGCGAAATCGCCGGCGCCGAATCCGGATGGACCAGCATGTCGCCGCGCGAAATGTCGAGCTCCTTGTCGAGGACGATGGTAATGGCCGCATGCAGTCCAGCGCGCCGCCGATCGCCTTCGTACGTCCGGATCGCGCGCACATGGGCGCTTTGCAGCGACGGCAGCACCGTTACGACATCGCCGACGGCAATCGAGCCCGATTCGATCCGGCCCATGTAGCCGCGCGGCTGCCCGGCGGCCGACCTCGCGACGAATTGCACCGGAAAGCGCAACGGTCCCCGAGCAAGCGTCGGCGCCGATTCCACCGTTTCGAGTATCTGCAGCAAGGTCGGCCCGGTGTACCAGGGCAGGCGATTGCCGCGGTCGACAACCATATCGCCGTCGAGCGCCGACATCGGAACGAAACGTGCATCGCGTATGCCTGATGCTTGGGCGAAAGCGGTGAACTCGGCGACGATGGCGGCGAAGGCGTGCTGGTCGAAGTCGACCAGGTCCATCTTGTTGACCGCGACCACCAGGTGCGGGATGCCCAAGAGATGAGCGATCGTCGCATGCCGCCGTGTTTGCGTGACGACGCCGTGCCGCGCGTCGACGACCAGGATCGCCAGGTCGGCGGTGCTGGCGCCGGTCACCATGTTGCGGGTGTATTGCTCGTGGCCGGGTGTGTCGGCGATGATGAATTTGCGCAGCGCCGTCGCGAAATACCGGTACGCGACGTCGATCGTGATGCCTTGCTCGCGCTCCGCGCTGAGACCGTCTGTCAGCAGCGACAGGTCGAGCGGTCCCCCGCGGCGTTGCGAAGTGCAAGCGATGGCCGCCAGCTGGTCGGCCAGGATGGCCTTGGTGTCGTAGAGCAGGCGGCCGATCAGCGTGCTCTTGCCGTCATCGACGCTTCCCGCCGTGATGAAGCGCAGCACGCCGTGCTCGAGCAGGTCGATTTTGTCCAGCGTCGACATCAGAAGTAGCCTTCCTTCTTGCGCAATTCCATCGACGATTCGTTGGTCTGGTCGTCCAGACGGGTCGCGCCGCGCTCGGTGATCGTCGCCAGCGC
>JBDTNP010000456.1:0-2036 GCA_039933695.1 Betaproteobacteria bacterium
GTCGCCGGCGTGCATGTGCAACGCGATGAAGACTCGTCCGTGCAGCACGGCGCGATGGATTTCGGCGCAGCGCTTCAGTATCGGCGCGAACACGGCGCCGGCGAATATTTCCTCGAGCGGAGCCTTGATCTCGGCCTTCCAGGATACAAGCTCGGCGCGGGTTTGCAGCGCGGGAAAGGTCTCATCGAGCCGGTCGAGCAGGTCCTGCCATCGAGCGCGCACCGCGGCGACCAGCGCGCGCGCCTCGTCGACCTTCGCATCCAGCGTATCCTGCGCCGGCGCGGCGTCGGCGTCGGCGCTCCACAGCGTCGACGGCAGCGGCCCTGCGAAGAGCGCCGAAAGTGCATCGCACAGCACGAGCTTGTTGCCGATCGACAATTCGATGTTGATGCGCTCGATGCCGTCGGTGTAGTCGCCGAGCCGTTCGAGCGGAATGACGACGTCTTCATTGATCTTGAACGCGTTGGTATGCCCGGCGATCGCCGCCGTGCGGGCGCGGTCGAGCCAGAATTTCTTGCGCGCCTCGGCCGACACCGCGACGAAGCCTTCCGCGCCTCGCGCATTGCAGATGCGCACGACCTCGGACGCCGCGCGCGCGACCGCGTTGTCGCTGTCGCCGACGATGTCGCCGATCAGCACCATCTTCGGCCGGCCATGGCGCTTCGCCTTGGTCGCGTAGCCGACCGCCTTGACGTAACGCTCGTCCAGATGTTCCAGCCCGGCGAGCTGCACCCGTTCGCCTGACGCAGCGCCGGCGAGCGTGTCGATATAGCGCTTGATCTCGACGATCGCCGGCGTCGAGTCGCGAACCTGGCCGAAGAATTCCATGCAGACGGTGCGAATCGCGGGCGGCATCGTGTGCAGGATGAATCGCGCCGAGGTGATGATGCCGTCGCAGCCTTCCTTCTGCACGCCGGGAAGCCCGGCGAGAAACTTGTCGGTCACGTCCTTGCCCAGCCCGGTCTTGCGGAAGCCCTCGCCCGGGATCGACAGCGTCTCGGTGCGGATCGGCGCGCCGAAGCCGCCGTCGGCCGCCGCGACGTAGTAAGCGAGCTCGAAGCTCGCCGCGTCCGCGTCGTGAATCTTGCCGACGTTGTGGCCGATCCGCGTGACCTCGAGCCACTCGGCATCCGGCGTCACCATACGCCACGACGCGAGATTGTCGAGCGCCGTGCCCCACAGCACCGCCTTCTTGCCGCCGGCGTTCATCGCGACGTTGCCGCCGATGCAGCTGGCGTCGGCCGACGTCGGATCGACGGCGAAGACGAGCCCCGTAGCGTCGGCCGCGTCGATCACGCGCTTGGTGACCACACCGGCGCCGGCATCGATCACGGGCGTGGCGTCCCTGCGCCCGGGAAGGACGACACTTTCGATCGCGGACAGGCGCTCCAGCTTTTCGGTGTTGATCACCGCCGCTTTGGCGTCGAGCGGCACGGCGCCGCCGGTATAGCCGGTGCCGCCGCCGCGCGGAATGATCGTCAGTCCGAGCTCGATGCATCCCTGGACGAGGCCGCGCACCTCGTTCTCGGTGTCCGGATGCAGGACGACGAACGGATACTCGACGCGCCAGTCGGTTGCATCGGTGACGTGCGAGACGCGCGCCAGGCCGTCGAATGCGATATTGTCCTTGCGCGTGTAGCGCGAGAGCACGCGCCGCGTGCGCTTGCGCAGCTCGGCCGTCTCGCGAAACGAGCTTTCGAATGAAGCGACTGCCTCGCATGCGCGCTCGACCAGGCGCCCCACCTTAACGTCGCGGACCGCGTCGTCGATCGCGCGACGGCGCTTGTCGATCTCCGCCAGCCGATGGCGCAGCGCACCGATCAACAGCGCCCGGCGCTTCGGATTGTCGAGCAGGTCATCCTGCAGATACGGATTGCGCCCGACGACCCAGATATCGCCCAGGACTTCGAACAGCATGCGCGCCGAACGTCCGGTGCGGCGCTCGCCGCGCAATTCGACCAGCAGCAGCCACATCGGCTCGCCGAGCAGGCGGATGACGATCTCGCGGTCCGAGAACGACGTGTAGTTGTAGGGGA